>CAZFZP010000079.1:0-1503 GCA_964523515.1 uncultured Gammaproteobacteria bacterium | reverse complement strand
CTAATCCTGCCACGGTGGTGGAATGGTATACACGTTGGACTTAAAATCCAATGGTCGTAAGGCCGTGTGGGTTCGACTCCCACCCGTGGCACCATCGGGGACTAGTTCATCGGTAGAACGCTCGCTTTGGGAGCGAGAAGTACAGGGTTCAATTCCCTGGACCCCGACAGAATTCTTTTGCGCGATAGATTGCGTGATTATTGCGCGATAATAGCTGAGGATACAACTTTAACTACTCTTTTATCAAAAACTGAAGGAATAATTTTATTTGGATTTGGGTTTTTTAATAAAGAAGCTAATTTTTTAGCAGCTTGAATTTTCATTTCCGAAGTAATTTTTTTAACTCCATGATCCAAGGCTCCTCTAAAAATTCCCGGGAAACCTAAAGAATTATTAACCTGGTTAGGAAAATCAGATCTACCTGTGGCTACTATATATGCACCAGCTGCTTTTGCTAAATCTGGCATAATTTCAGGTATAGGGTTAGCCATAGCAAAAACAATAGCCTGAGAATTCATAGATCTAATATCATCTTCTTGTAAAACTCCTGGTCCAGAAACACCTATCACTACATCTGCGCCTCGCAAAGCCTCGCCTTGGGTGCCTGAGATATTTTCTGGATTAGTAATTTCAGCTAGTTCTATTTTATGGTCTTTAAGGTCAGGCCTTATTTTATGGATAATCCCTTGGCTATCCAAGATTATAATATTTTTAGCTCCATAAAGAAGTAAAAGCTTAGTAATAGCTGTGCCAGCAGCACCTGCCCCGATTATGACAATTTTGGCACTCTTAAAGCTCTTTTTAACTACCTTAAGAGCGTTTATTAGCCCTGCTAGGACTACCACAGCAGTACCGTGTTGATCATCATGCATTACTGGAATATCTAAAATTTCCTGTAACCTTTTCTCTATCTCAAAACACCTGGGAGCAGAGATATCCTCCAAATTTATTCCTCCAAAAACAGGGGCTATATTCTTTACTATATTTACTATTTCATCCGGATCTTGAGTATCTAAAACTATAGGGAAAGCATCAATTCCGGCAAATTCTTTAAATAACATAGCCTTGCCCTCCATAACAGGGATTGCTCCCTCAGGGCCAATATTACCCAGTCCCAAAACTGCAGATCCATCAGAGACAACTGCCACACTGTTACCTTTGATAGTTAAATTTCGGGTTTCAGATTTATTTTTAGCTAAATATGAAGAAACAGCTCCTACTCCTGGAGTATAAAACAAACTTAAATCTGAAAAGTTTTTAACCTTACTCTTACTTTTAACCTCTATCTTACCCTTAAGTTTCTGGTGAATCTTAATAGCCCTCTCACCAATAGATTTTTTGTTCATTTCTAACTATTCTAACATATGATAAAATAGCCATGCGCGGGATTAGTTCACCGGTAGAACGTCTGCTTTCCAAGCAGAATGTAAGGGGTTCAATTCCCCTATCCCGCTCCATATCGGACTGCATTTGCAAAAATGCCTTCTTAGTCCGATCTATCGA
>CAZFZP010000078.1:0-1551 GCA_964523515.1 uncultured Gammaproteobacteria bacterium | reverse complement strand
AAAAAAATTAACAAGAAACTCTTGTTAAAAGAACCCACCACTTTTTCAGCATTAAAGTAAAAAAAATCCCGCTTCTGCGGGATGACTTTAAGCCGAAGAAAGTAGTATATAAATCTTCGGTTGTTAATGTGCTTTTTGGTTTTGAGTAGTATTCTTTTGAACTTTCTCCTTTTCCATCGAGTATTCTAACTCAAGAGTTTTTATCTGTCAACCCTTTGTATAGGTGTTAAGCGAAATTTGAATTGATACATAAAAACGAAATTTCAATTGATAAAAAGATATTAATATTCTAGGCTCATCTCCTGAAAGAATGGGGGTGAGAAAATTGGAAAAACTTAATTTAGAATTTAAGCAGCAAGTTGTAGCTAAACTCATTAAAAGGATAATTTCTAACAAAGAAGCTCAGGAACTTTTAGGATGTAAAAGACTAACAGTTTTTAGATATGTAAAAAAGGTTGCTCAAGGAGGATTGCAGGCTTTAAAGGATCAAAGACATGGTAACAACTACAAACTGACTAAAAAGGGACTTTTAAGTGTCATAGATACTAAAAATAAAGGTTCCTGGAGATCAGCCAGAAAAGTACTTGAAATAACTACTATTCAGAGTGTTGGAGTAAGAAGGGTGCAGCAGATTTGGGTGGAACATGGATTAAACCAGTTAAATGTGGAAAGGCTAAAGCCAATTACCAGATTTGTAGCTAAAGAGCCTAATGATCTGTGGCAGGCAGATATCCAGGGGAAGATGTATTTCCCATACCTTGGAGATGCATATTTAATAGGAAATATTGATGATCATAGCAGGTTCATTCTGGGAGCCAAGTGGTTTTCCAGACAAACCCAGATGAATGTATTTAGGGTTTGGTATCAGTGCCTTTTCAGGTGGGGACTTCCTAAAAGAATGCTTCATGATAAAGGGAGTCAATATAAAGCAAACAGCAGGTTCACTCAAACAGGTGAATATGCCCAATCCACCTATGAGTATTATGCCAAGGAGTTAGGCATTGAATTAATCTTTGCCCACAGATCCCGGACTAAGGGGAAGATAGAAAGATTCTGGAGATTTGTCCAAAGAGATTTTGTCAGGGAAAATTTAAAAGTAAGAACCTTTAAGGAGCTCAATGAGAAGTTTTTTGCCTGGCAGATTAAATACAATGAAACTTTCAAGCATTCAGGCATTGGTATGGAGGGCAGGACTCCTGCTGAAGTTTACCAACCTTCAGAAAATAGGAAACCAAAGCAAGAGCTTCAACAACTTTTAACCATTACAGTTAGAAGGTATGTTTACACGGATTCTACCATATCTTTGTTTGGAATAAGGTACAAAATACCAACAGGCTATATAGGCTGCAGGATTTGGGTGTATATCAAAGGGGACAAAGTCTGGATGGAAAGTATGGATAAAATCTTCTTTAAATTTAGACTAAAAGTTTAATTACTAGAGGATTACCTGCCCACCTCTAGTTGTATCATTTCAGACTTCGTAAAAGTGTATCTTTTGAAATTTCATATTACATTAATCGGAATCAATTATTCCTTTATTTCTTACAGTTG
>CAZFZP010000077.1:0-1611 GCA_964523515.1 uncultured Gammaproteobacteria bacterium | reverse complement strand
TAGAACCCCAAAAACAGGCAGAATTACAGATGTCTTTACTCCGGGAAGATTTTACCGCCTTATTTCCGGTATGTTTAGAGGGGGACAATATAAACCTGCGGCCTTAAGCCCGTATCTGGCTCTTGCTTCTGCCAATAACACTTCGACCAGGCTCAGTGCTTTCAGCAGCTTCAGTAATTTTTCCTTTCCCAGGAAAAGAGCCCGCTGGTTGGGTAGAAGTGTTGTTGCCCTTGTTTTAATCTTTGCCATTTTACTTAATGCTTTCTCTTTTGTACCGGATTTTGGCAAGTCAATCCGGGCCGGAGCGGGAAGTCTGGGTATAGCCTCTTTAAATGATTTGGAAATTGATAGTCCCGATACTTTCTCAATAGGGCAAACTCCTTCTTTTAAGATTAAAACTCCTGAGCCCCGGACTACTACCTGGCTTCGAAAATTGTTCTCTCCTAACATAGCAGAAGCATCTGATGAAAAACTTACTACCTCTTTAGTAAATGCAGACAAGCAAGAGATTGAAGATGTTAAACCCAAGGTCAGTTATACAGACTCCGGATATCAGTTGAGCCTGCCTGAAACTGCCAAACTTATACCCGGCAAATATACCCTCAAAGCTTCCTGGAAAGATAACCAAGGCAATCTGCATGAATCAGAGCAAGACTTTAACTGGGGAGTTTTAACTATCAACACCGGTAAAAGCATCTATCTTAAAGGCGATACGGCCAACTTAGGTTTTGCTGTTTTGAATGACCGGGGAAATACTATTTGTAATGCTTCCTTATTTTTGAATATTACTGATCCGGACAATACCCAATCACTGCTTTCCACTGATAATGGTCAAATTAAGCCAAGCGGGTTTTGCGGACCCAATAATGTCACTAATATTGCTGATTACCAGGCTGAGTTTAAAACCGGCAGAGAGGGAACTTACCAGCTTCACTTGACTGCTGTCACAGATAATGGAACCAGGGTAATAGATGATATTTTTGAAGTAAAAGATAATGTTCCCTTTGATATTGAAAGGACAAGCTACCCCACCCGGATTAATTATTCAGCAGAATATCCGGTCATCTTAACAGTTATTGCCAACCAGGATTTTAGCGGGGAAGTAGTTGAAACTGTTCCGGATTCTACGGAAGTCAGGGGAGACAATATCAAAATAAATCAAATCAGCAAAGATAGTATTAAATTAAAAGAGATTATCTGGCAGGCAGATTGGAAAAAGGGAGAAAAACATGAGCTTAAATATAATATTAAGTTTCCCAAGGTTTCCCCGGAATTTTATCTCATCGGGCCTTTAAAACTAGTGTCTAGTGATCAGCGTCTAGTGTTTAGTGAAGCAAGGTTATGGCAGGTGGGAGGGGATGTGGTCACTACCAAATTTATGGAGTCGGGGACAGATGCAACCCAGGGTGTTGAGTTTTTTTTATTAACTGGTGGTAATATCACCAGTGATACTGCACAAAAAAAGACCGGGCCGCGCAGTATAAAGTACACCAGCGGCGCGTCTGGTGAGAATGCAGTTTTTTTACATCCAGTTCTGGCCGCAGCTGGCCGCCGCATATCCTTCTATGTGCGGTTTACTGATCTTCCCACAAATTCTCTTATCTTCGGCGA
>CAZFZP010000076.1:0-1678 GCA_964523515.1 uncultured Gammaproteobacteria bacterium | reverse complement strand
CCATCACCTCCTTTTTATTCATATCTCTTACTGAAATTATCCTCATTTTATCTTTTCTAATTGTAAACGAAATAAATAATAATCTATCTTGATTGGTCTTGCCTAAAATCTGCATCCGTAATTCTTTTGTTGAATATTTAACATCCTCAGAAATTAACGGCTCATTACTAAACACTTCCTCAGCTTCTTTATTAGTAACCTTGTGTTTAATTAGGTTCTTATCAATATTGCCTTTATCCCATTCAAAACTAATAGGTTCAGGTAATATTTTCACAATTTAAGTATATTACCAAAATATACATTTGTCAACACCATGGCAGAAAACTGTTTAGCTTATTGCAACAGTTCCCCTAGGAGTAGGAGTAACAGTAAAAGATTCTCTTCTTCCTGTTACAAGATTAGGAAAAGAAATAGTAGTAGTAGGTTTAGGAGTAGCAGTTCTGGTAGGTGTAATTGTTATCTTTGCTTCAGAGTTAATTGAGGAAGTTAAGACTTTGCTCCATGTTCCGGGAATACCACTGGTATTTAACCTGGAATCATAGGATCCATTTTCAGCAGTATTAACAGAATCCATGATATTTGCTTGAACTCGTTTACCATTAGAATCCACGATCTCTGCAATAGTACTCCTGCTGCCTGCTGTACCACCCTGGGGTAACCCATCAACAAATAGATGATGTGTGGAATAATTTGTAGGATCAGTGATAGCCAGATTGAGATCAAAATACTCTGCCTTCACTATACGAATATTAGGATCACCCTGGCTGGCAATTCCTGTTAATAAATATGTTTTGTTTAGAGAAGTATCTACAACCAAACTCTGTATATCGATTTGTACTGTACCTTGTGGGTATAAAGCACGGTTAGGTAGTTTTTGGTTTGTGTAAGTTGAATTAGTTAGATTCCAATTATCTATAGCTCCTGAATTTGCAGCACCATTAAATGTAAGCCCCCAAAGTCTTCTGGTCCCAGAATTATCAGTAAAACAAGCTCTTCTTGTATAACTACCTCCCCCAATACTCTCAGGACAATTTTCAGGGATAGGGGTTGGAGTTCTGGTGGAGGTGGAGGTGGGGGTAGGCACAGGAATAAAATCAGCAGAAAATACATAGCCTGCTAAACCTTCAGCAGTATATCCATAAGTTATTACAGCATTATCCCTCTCTGCCACACTCATGGTATAAAAGTAATCTCCTGCTCCTGCATGCAACCTGTAAAGAGGCATTACCCCAGCCTCAGTTCCTGAGGGGGCATACCCTACTACTCCCTCGTAGGTCAGACCAAAATGCGCCACAGCATTAGTCTTTTCTTCCTCTGACCAGGTCATAAGATGATGGCCGCTAGAACTTACCAACCTGTGGATGGGCAAACTGCCATTTTCCTGCTGATTATAAACAGAGAAAGCTACTCCTTCATAAATATAACGGTAGACTGATTGTGCAGAATCTCTTTCATTTGAACTTAAAGTATAAACATGATCAGGATGATCGGAAGAAGTAAGCCTGTACATGGGGCTGGGAGTAGCGCCAATTCCTGTAAAAAGAAGGGCTGCAGAAATAGCAAGACTGACTGGCTTAGAATTAATTACTCTTTTACCAATTTCCGGCAGATTATCTATCATATTGTTCCCCTAGGAGTAGGAGTAACAGTAAAAGATTCTCTTCTTCCTGTTACAAGA
>CAZFZP010000075.1:0-1711 GCA_964523515.1 uncultured Gammaproteobacteria bacterium | reverse complement strand
TCTATTTCTTCATATACCACTCCCGATATATTATTTTCTATATCACCATTTTCATTAGGACCGACATGATTACCATCAGAATCATACACGTGTAAATTTATTGGACTGTGGAAACTTACGATTTTCCCATTCGGTATCGGGCATTCGTTTTCTGATTCAACAATGTTCTGATAATCTGATATGTCATAAGTCATTCCGGTAAGAATTGAGGCGATCAACTCTTTTACACCAGACGTACTGGGCATTACCGCGTGCTTTGCGTTTTTCACATAATAAGTTTCCATGGCGGGTAGGGCCTGCGCACTTTTGAGAGGCACCGTGCCATCGCCATTAACCATCCTAATGTTGTAGTTATAGTGGTCACCATTCTTCTCTAAAATATAGAACTGACCAATGGTGGGGGTACCACAACCTACTATGTTATAAGCTTCAACATCATAGTCGGCGGGGTTAAGTCCGTCTATTTCTTGATGGAATTCATCTGCTCTATCTATAAGGACACTGTTTCTCCCTTCAGATTTAAGATAATCCCTTGTTTGATCAAAACTTAATCTGTCGTTGCCGTTTACGGCGTCAAAAACATAATATTTATAATCGTTGTCTGAATCATCAAAATAGTTGCGGCTGGGGAGCAATTGATAAGCGGCAGGCATGTTATGCCCAATAATTTTTATTCGCTGTGGATTTAAAATACTCAAGCCAGATTTCTCAAACCCAAAATTATCACCAAAACTTAAAATCTTAAAAGCTTTAGGTGATCCCTCATGTGGAGTGGCAATATCTATAAACTTATTGACCGCATTACCACCGAAATCTTTCAAATATTTCTTCACCAATAAACCTCCCATACTATGAGCAACGATATCTATCTTTTCGGCCCCGGTCTGTGTTTTCACTTCCTCAATCTTTTCTTGGAGTGACAAAATAGAATTATTTTCTAAATCACTGGCCGTCTTCAAAATATCCAATCTCCAATCATAAGGATACTCGTAGTATTCGGTTGGAACACTTATCAGCAGATCTATTAGACCTTTAAGAAAATCCTCGTTCTGTATTTCCTTCATAATCTCGGATGGAAAAATATTTATCGTGGTATCTCCTTCTTTAGAAAGAGACAATTCGTCAAGAAAATTATCACCGCCTGGTAAAAGCATCATTATTATATTCGGCCATTTCTCACTGTTAACAACCAGATCGGGATTAACTAAAACACTCCCCATCATCCCCGGCACTATTATTACTGGATTCGGAAGCGCTGGATTACGCTTAATCCACGGATCAAAATTCACATCTCCATAAATATAGCCACCTGTACCTGCGGGATCTGTTTCTAGTCGTGGTCCTGATTCTGTCCCCCACCAATTATTCAAAGCGACAACTGTTGAGCTGGCGGACCGATTATCTATAGCGACACTATTGTAATAGAAATTACTTCTGGAAATTGTAGCTGTATCTCCTTCAAAAATTAGCCCTGAATATTGGCTGGCAAAATTGCTGTTATTCGCATCTAATGACCCCGCGCTCTGATAAATGTCACTTTCATAGTTATCAGAAAATAAAATATTATCCAGCTTTAAGTCCCCACCCAGATTTACTATAGCCGAACGAATATAGGGATATATGTAACCACCGGCATATTTAATAATACTTTGGGAAATATCGCCTATGGAACCTTCCGAAAAAAGTACAAACGACCAACTACCCATACGGG
>CAZFZP010000074.1:0-1748 GCA_964523515.1 uncultured Gammaproteobacteria bacterium | reverse complement strand
ACACTAGGTCTTAGCGATTTGATTATCCTCTTTATTTTTACTAATATTGTAGTTGCTCAAACTCCGAGCCCAACACCAGCAAGCTCATCAAGATTAGAAGAGATTTTAAGACAAATAAATGAAGTCGAAGGAAAAATAACTAATCTTCAAAATCAAGAGAAAACACTCTCTTCACAAATAGCGGTTATAGACAATCAAATAAAATTAACCAGTCTTAAGATAGATGCTGTTAAGCAACAGATAACTGACCTAACCCTAGACATAGACACAACTACAAAAAAAATAAGTAAGCTTGAAGGGTCACTCGACAACCTGACTAAAGTTTTAATTAACAGAATAAAGGCGACTTACATTACAGGAAGCGCATCTTCCTTCCAAATCCTACTTGGTTCTTCTGATGTTTCGGATTTTGTCGAACGGGCCAATTACCTTCGAATTGCCCAGGCTCATGACAAAAGACTTATTTATGATACGGTTCAGGCCAAAAATGATTACAGTAATCAAAAAGAAATTTTCCAAGATAAAAAAAAGCAGGTATTAAGTCTTCAAGCAGAACTCGAAACCTATACAGCACAGTTAGACAAAGATAAACAAGGCAAAGTTGATCTTCTGACAGTTACTCAAAACGATGAGACGAAATTCCAACAAGAGTTAGCAAGACTTAGAGCAGATGCCGCTTCCATAAACGTAGCTATTGGAAATATTGGCTATAAAATAGGTTCCGTAAATAAAGGAGATATCATAGCTGGAGTTGGTTCAAGCGGATGCTCTACTGGTCCACATTTACATTTTGAAGTATTTACTAATGCTAGAGTAGAGAACAACAGAATTATTGGCGCGAGGGTGGATCCCAAACCATACCTTGAGAATGGATCCTATGAAAAACCAGTTCCAGGGTATCCTGGAAGCGTAACTACTTGGTATGGAGAGGTTTACTTTTTAGGGACACATACGGGTATAGATATAGCCAATCCATTCGGTACGCCAATTAGAGCAATAGAAGGCGGAGATGCATACTTTACTTCTGCTATATGTAGTTATAATGGTTCTTTGGGAAAAGGAATAATAGTCGATCACAAAAACGGTTTAGTTACTCTTTATTGGCACATCCCATAGCCAAAAATGTGAGTGATAATGAAATTAAAAATAAGTAGTCTTCTGGTTGCAATAATTTTCTTTTTAACATTTTTTCTATTTTTTCAATCCAAACCAATATATGCAGCAAGAAATATTTCAATAACCTCGGACAAATCCTCCTTGAAGGGTTACGAAGAGATGAATCTTACTGCATCAACTTCGGGTTTTACTGATGGGGAAACAATTTATATAAAAGGAGCTTTCTATCAAGATTCTGCCTCCCCCAATTATTTTGGATATACAAAAAATGGAGACAATTGGATTAAAAATAGTGAATCATCTCAATCACAAAGATTAATCAAAATTGGAGAATGGGACGGGAAGCTAATCGTAAAAAGCGATTTTGATGATAGTGGTTTTAAAGGAGAAGGAAATTATAAATTTAAGGTAGGTTTTTATTATATAACAAGCGGAGGAAATCTCTCATCGGTTAATTGGTCAGATATTCTAGATGTAAATCTAAACGAACCTGATCCTGCTCCAACACCTACTCCAACCCCAACGTCTCAGTCATCCCAGACTCAAGCGACATCCACTCCTACTCCAGTTAAAACTTCAAGTCCTAGTCCAACAAAAACTACCATAACCCCATCTCCAAAACCTACAGAGGA
>CAZFZP010000073.1:0-1749 GCA_964523515.1 uncultured Gammaproteobacteria bacterium | reverse complement strand
CTACAAGATTAGCCCAATCTATCAAGCTATTCGTGATGCTGATAAACCGGGTGTCGACGTCGGCTGCCGGGCTAGGATTCGAACCTAGAAATCATCAGATTCAAAGTCTGAGGTCCTACCATTAGACGACCCGGCAATTTAATCTATAGCAGTTTGACTTTACACATTCCGTGTGTCAAATATCTAAACTAAATACACTTTTGTTCCTGGCTTGGTTGGTTTATCTACCTTTAACCCAAATGAGTCTCCTTTTTTGACCCTGTCAACTTGCTTTTGGTCAACCTGTAAAGACTCAACTTTTTGAGTAAACTCTTCTTCTCCATGTTTAAATTTAATGTCCATACCAACTTTTAATCCACCCTGATCAAGATCAATAATAGCCACACCTAATTTATCATAGAAATGTATGACTCTACCTATTGCCTTATCCAAAATTCTCACCTCCTTCTTGAGCATATTATATCTAAAAACCACTATATAATCTATATTGACTTCCAGTAGGCGAGTATGACTAAAATAAATTGAGGGGGGGTGAGATATAGATGAAAAACTTAGATACAGCAGCTTTGCTCTTAGTAGTTGTTGGAGCTTTAAATTGGGGTTTGGTGGGACTTTTGGGTTATAATTTGGTAGAGAGTTTATTAGGCCAAGGTACAGTCCTAACCCAAGTAGTTTATGATTTGGTGGGAGTCTCCGGAGTATTAGTACTTTGGGGTTGGTATGGAAAAATGAAGTAATAGGTTTGGAATTAATTGTGTAATTATTAAAATCGGTCGAGAAATCGACCGATTTTTTGTGGAGCGGCGGAAGGGATTCGAACCCTCGACCTCCTACTTGGCAAGCAGGCATTCTACCACTGAACTACCACCGCAAAATTATTCACTAAAAAATGAGTGCCACAGCCAGGAATCGAACCCGGATAAAATGTTCTTCAAACATCCGTCGTGACCAACTTGACTACTGTGGCTTTTTGATTCTGTTGTATTCTATCATGTGTCCTTATCCTATGACAATTCGCACAAACAAGATCACACTTAGCTATTTCCAATTTTATTTTTTCCATATTCGAAGTATCGTGTAAAACCATCCAAGAGATACTCCTTATCTTTGTTTCCCCAGCTCGATGATCAAAATCCATTACACAAGATGGATATAAATTCCCACAATCAATACAAGGTTTATCTTTTTTTAATTCTAGTATGAAATTACGGCGTTCTTTCTTATATCTTTCTTTTCTAAGTAATGCCAATGTCAATTGTCTTTCATGATTTTGATGATAATATTTTTTACCCCGATCCTTCATACACTCTTTACATTTCTCGTAATATTCACCAGTTCGATGTTTTTTTCTTTGATAAAACTCACTTAATAATTTCTCAGTCCTACATTTGTAGCATTTCTTCATAACTACATATTATCATCTTGCAGTTAAAATATAAAAGGGTTCTTCAGACAAATATTATTTCCTGAAAGAATTGAAAATCAGAGTTAAGGACGTGAGATAGTTAAGGAATTGACCTGGGGAATATAAATTTTTAACCCTGGCTTGTCATATAGTATAGTCTATATAAATATCTCCTAGGTTTTTAGGAAAATTTGGTGGGCAATGAGGGGCTCGAACCCCCGACATCCGCAGTGTAAATGCGGCGCTCTACCAGCTGAGCTAATTGCCCATTAACGTATTATACAGTATGGTGCGCGCTTATGAAAAAATCCGAACCTCTTTCCGTCAAAGGTAGGCGGCGCGTC
>CAZFZP010000072.1:0-1755 GCA_964523515.1 uncultured Gammaproteobacteria bacterium | reverse complement strand
CCGTGCTTCTCCCTCAAGAGATAGAACCTGAAGAAGCGGAAGCAACCCAGCGACACGGACTCCTCACTCTGCGGCTTCCTAAAGTAGACAAAGAAAAAGTTCGGGAAATAAAAGTAAAAGTAGTGTAACAAAAACCCGCACAATAATGTGCGGGTTTTTGGTCTATCTACTGACAATCTTGAAAGAATTATGCTCATCACCGCCAGGACAGCTATTTAGAGAACAAGAAAATATTAACTTGTAATCTCCTGGTGTTACATCGGAAGGTATTGTCCAATTTTCTTGCCCATCATTGATAATATTCTCAAAAATATATTTTGCCGTAAAAAATGTTGAAGCGCCTTCCTGTTTATAAGGGACTTCACTTCTAAGAGCTATATTAATTTTGTTGTTAGCAGATATATTTTTCCCTAACCATTGAACAGCGTACGTAGAACCTATTTCCCATACCTCACCCCCTTTTGGTTGGATTACGGCGATAGAAGGAGTAGTTGGCTCTTCTACCACAAAAGTTACACTATTGCTTTTACCACTCATATTTTCAATAAAAACCTCATATGTCCCCGGCACAACATCTTCAGTAATTTTTCCTGCTCCGAGTTGAGATGGCAAAGAAATAGTTAAGGTGTTGCCATCCGGAGAGAGTCTGTTGAATAGCGCAAAAGCGGTTTTTGATGAAAAATATACTTTATTATTTCTATGAGAACTATCCTCTTTAGTAATAAAACCGGAGCCAAATATGGTTATTTCTTTAACCTCATTTCTATTTATAACTTCGGTAGTAACTGATGGCGGGAGCGAGCCGGAAGAGGGAGAGATTTTGCTAATTTTAGGTGAGACCGCTGTTGAACCAGAAATATCTATTAACACATCATCACCAATCTTCTCGCCAATCCCCTGTGTATAAATATAGATTTTGTATGGACCACTTTTCATTGCCCTAGGAACTTCCCAAGTATATTCCCCTGAATTAGGTAAATCAGTAGCAATTCCCATCCAAAATCCATCTTCATCTAAATTGTGGTTTGCAAGTTGTATTCCAATAGCCGCCTTTTCAGGAATGTTAGAACTACTCCATTTAATAATTTGTTTTGTCCCAGCTACCCATTGTTCCCCGTTCTTAGGAGAAACAACTGTCACAGAAGCAGAGGTCACATTTGTTGGGGTAAAAAATTTATTTTTGCTAACATAATACCCCATTCCACCAACAATGATGAGGCCTGCGACAACAGCGATAATTATTCCAACACTTCCTTTTGTGTGCATTGACATAAGATTATTACTATAGACTGATAATTAAAAATTTATTCCCCCTCAATATGGTTCAAACGGATTTTTTGTGGTGCTTGGACCCAGATTCGAACTGGGGACCCTTCCCTCTTCAGGGGAATGCTCTACCAACTGAGCTATCCAAGCATTTAGTAATAAGTTATAGGTTATCGTATGTTTTGCAACGACGCAAGAATGTTCTACCAAAGCCGACGTTTCAGTCGGCTCCCCGACAGTACTCTCGTCGGGGCTGAGCTATCCAAGCATTTGTTTATTTTGGTTTAGGAAGAGCATTGAGCGTGTTGAGAAGATCATTTGTTGAACTCCCGGTTTTTTGAAGTTGCGAGAACGTAGACATAACTGAATTATAACGCTTGAGGAGATCCTCAAAAAACGGCTGAAAATAGTAATAGGTACCCAACATAGATCCGATGATAATAACCCAGTAAAAAATGCGAAACGCTCTTCCCCAACGAAGGTTGCTTT
>CAZFZP010000071.1:1283-1768 GCA_964523515.1 uncultured Gammaproteobacteria bacterium | reverse complement strand
TGATCCAGAAAGATTGGAACTTTGAGCTTTTTGTGGAATACATTGAGATTCAATCTCTGGGAACTCTGTGCAGTCATAACCAATAGACTGGGATCTTAAGGTAGGATTATTAAAAACAGTTTGCTTTATAGGTGCAGAGTTAAACATTGAAGGCTTGCCTTCAATAGGATTTACAGAGGTGATGGTATTGGTGTCAGACATTAATATAGGCTCCTTTATTGTGCATAGTCTAGCACTTTAATATTAAAAGTCAAACAAAGATAGATAAAAAAATATTTAAGCTGTTTTTGCCCAAGGTCTTTTGTCTGGTCTTTCAGCACCTGTGTCTTTACTAAAAGAAATCTTCTTATTTATATCAGCTGGTTTTGGGAATACAATTTGTTTCTTATAGTTCAGAGATTCCGGACGATCTATCCTCCTAAAATTCCGCCAAGACCTCTCCTCACTAGTCATTAGATCAAAACCTGGCAGTGTTCCAGGGTATT
>CAZFZP010000071.1:0-1273 GCA_964523515.1 uncultured Gammaproteobacteria bacterium | reverse complement strand
CTATCCCTACTTGCTGGAGTATGTCCAGCTAAAAGAGCTGCAATCTCCTCAAGGGTAAGTTGACGTCTGAACCTAACAGCATCCTCAGCGTCTTCTATTTGTTTAGCACCAGCTACTGTAGGAGGATAATATTTATCTTCATGACCAGGTCTTTTTAATCTAGGATTATAAGACATATCTTCTTGAAAATGATATGGATTTAGCATATTACCTGGATTTTTAGGATGGTTAAGACTTGATTCAACACTTCCTATTCTGCGGTCATACGGTTCAGACATCGGATCGCCAGGTCTATATTTAGTTCTTGGGAGGTACACATTAATTGGATCTTTAAGCCTCAGAGCCATACTAAGCCTGTCAGTAACAGGTTCAAAGGATGGAGTTTGTCCAGCTAAAAAAGCTTCAATTTCCCCAGGTGTCCATTTTGGTTTTGGATCTTGATCTACCATATTGTTAAAGTATACCATACAAAAGCAAAAAGTCAAGACTATGAGTCTTTAATGTAGATGACATATTTAGAGTATATCATGAAAATCTTCAAAAACCAGATTACATCGGGTAAAGGGTATTAGCCGATTCTGCCTTTTAAGTAATTTGCCATTATACTTAAGATGATGGGTGAATAGATTATCATCAAGATCCAATATTCCTCCCTCTGCCAGAAGTGTTTCACATTCAGCCATTAACATTTCCTCAAAATCACAAAAGGTAAACTTCCTCCAGGTACCTTTTTGCCGACAATTTTTATCATACTCATCAAATAATCCTAGGTACCTATTTATACCAACAAGATTGGTGGAATTAATAATATCAAATTTTCTATTTTTCAATAATGGGTGTTCCTTGAATTTTCCTTCTGCCACTAAACTCACAATATCTGTTGTAATATTCACAAATAATCTTTGATCAGAGCCGATCTGAGGATTAATATCAATAGCTGTAACCTCAGCTCCGTTTACACTACAAATCCTGGCAAAGTATGGGGACCAGACATAATTATCAGCAGTTCCTGAACCTATATCTAATATCCGGACTCCATCTAACTCACTCCAGGGAGTATCAACCCCATTATTCCAGCTTCTTAAAAGACCACTAACTCTGCGACCTGCATCCTTAGCATAGAAATTATTAGTTGTAGCATCCGACTCGTGAGTCATCAGAAAATTATACCGCAAGACAGCTTAATAATCAAACTATAGGATGCGATTTTATAAGATAGTCTTGAAAATTAATTATAGATAGTGTATTAATGACCAACTTAGTAAAAATAATG
>CAZFZP010000070.1:385-1795 GCA_964523515.1 uncultured Gammaproteobacteria bacterium | reverse complement strand
TGTCAAGTACCCATTTCTTTGAACAAACATTCTCTACTTTCTCTAAACGACAAGGGACTCATTTTAAGGCTGGTATGAATTCTTGAATTATTGTAGTAATACAGCTGTTTAGCAACTACTTCAAATAATTCTCCTAAATCCTGGTAATGGTTAGTTTCCCCTAAATCCAATTTAAACCCTGAGTAGAATGACTCCTGATAGCCATTTTCCCAAGGTGATGATTTACGGCTCATGGAGATAATTATTCCACTATGATCCAACAGGCTCAAGTATTCATCCCCGGCATATTCACTGCCCTGGTCTGAGTGGAAATATACCGGAGTAGTTTTTCTTCTCTCCACTGCATCTAAAAAAGCTTCAATAATTAAATCAGCTGTGTGGTTAGTTGACAGGTGCCAGCCAATTATCTCCCTGGTGTAAATATCCATCACAGTTGCCAAATACACCCAGGAATCTCTGAATCTGATGTGGGTAAAATCCCCAACCCAGATTATATTAGGTTTAATTGGACAGAAAGCTTCAATCAGGTTTAGATATTTAGTTTCCGGTTTACCTAAATCATCAGGTTTGATAAATTTAATACCTCTCCTTCTTTTAGGCATCAAATGAAACTTTTTCATTACCCGGAGTATCCTTTTCTTGTTCAGCTTCAGCTCTATGGCTATTCTTTTGTGTCCATAGCTGGGGTTACCTTCAAGCACTTTTTCAATATCAGCTTTCAAATTTTCATCAGCTAATGGCTTCTTGTGCTGGTAATACAACATACCTCTTGATACCCCTAACTTTTTAGCCAGGGAAGTTTTGGTTTGTCTGGTTTTACTTGTATTTTTTACAGTCAGGACTTGTTTCATAACTTCAATTTTTTTTTACACTACTACCCTGGGTTTGATTATCCAGGGTTAGCTTGCCCACAATTTCCAGCAGTAATTTATGCTCTCTTTTTAACCTGGCATACTCTAAAAAGCTGACACTATTATCTGATTTTGTCCGGAGCCAGGTGTAAATAGTTTTAGGTGATACTGTATATTCAACTGCTAAACTGGTAACCGTTTCACCGTTATTTTTAATCCTGGAAATTATTTGATCCCTAATATCTTTTGATATTGCTTTAAACATATATTCACCTCCATTCCTGTAATTATTTTATACAGAATATATGTTCAGTTTAAGGGGTACCTGCCACGATTCGGGGAATAGTTGTTCAAAGACAGCTTTGTAATGTAGTTTAAAAAATTTAAAACAGTATTGTCAAGGCAGTTGCAAGCTGATATGATCAATTGGCAATGGAGCGAACGCTAATTTTAGATTGTAATAAAAAAGTTGGGGAGAAAGTAAAAATTTGTGGATGGGTGCAAACCATCCGCGATCATGGAAAAATTATTTTTCTGGATATCCTGGACCGTTCTGCTG
>CAZFZP010000070.1:0-375 GCA_964523515.1 uncultured Gammaproteobacteria bacterium | reverse complement strand
CTGCCAGTCGCAACATCCTCCATATAATATGAAGACCTAACATCGTCTTTTTCATCTAGAAACCAGTGAATCGGATCCATTGGCGATTTTACAAATATTGCATCTGGTTTCAACCTTTCTGCTTGAGAAGAAACTACTATTCCATAACGTTCCGTTCCTCGCGCTTGTGTTTTTAACCACAGTTTTGCTTTTGAAATATCTCGAGTTATGACAATAGAGTATTTATTTTTTACTTCAATGAGAGTCTTTTTTGCCTCATCTATATCCATATCTAACAATTGTTTTATCAATAAAGAAACATGTTCAGCACGAAACGAACGCATTGATACCGATAGGTGTAATTCGTCTTTTTTAAGAACATTTTTATGTGTGGCA
>CAZFZP010000069.1:974-1875 GCA_964523515.1 uncultured Gammaproteobacteria bacterium | reverse complement strand
TAGAAACATATATATACACAACGATCCCGATCTTTGTCCTGTCATTTTTATATGGAAATTACGGGAGAAGCGTGGCTTGGCGAAAAGGAAAGTTTATAGATTTTGATGAGTTTCAAAAACGACAAAAAATTTATGACCGAATTGGTGTTGTAGTTTTAGTGATAAGTCTCATTTTATTTTTCATATTTTTCTTTTCTCTACTAGAACAAAAATATACGCCACAGCCATTGATTAATGATATAGATAAAACGCTTAATAGCACTAGTACATCACCTAATCCTCAGGACTACAGCATACCGTTTAGTGGCTCTATTATTATAGACAACCTAGAGTGGACCACCGAGGGTTTATACAATCTTGGAAATAAGCTCAGAGATCAAAAGACTAACCTTGTGCTCTATACAACTGATGGCAAGTTTGTAGAAGCGGTTATGATAATAAATAATAAAACAGGAAATTCTCAGTTCTTGCCTAGTTGGAAAAGTTTAGTATTCAAAATTCAAGATAACCAAGGCAGAAAGTATGAGCTATTTCTTAGCCCAGGTACAAGGCCGGGCGATTCATTTATTAAACAGATGGAGGTTGAATACGGCTCTGTTACCATAAAACCAGGCATTCCTTATAAATTTTCCATCTTCTTTGAGACGGCAAAAGATTCCGATTCTGGAACGGTGATGGTAACTGTTTCACGATTACCAAAAGATCTTCTTAAGTGATGTTTAAGATAGAGAAATAAATATGTTCCACTTTTTATCAAAAATTATTGTCAGTATAGCAGTTACTGTTAGCAGTATTTTTATTGTTGATAGTAAAGAAGCCGCACCCATGTCGGCCGCAGTCATATTAAGCTCGCCCCAGGCCACAGCTACAACCCCAATCGTTACAGTTGGTCCTATTCTAG
>CAZFZP010000069.1:0-964 GCA_964523515.1 uncultured Gammaproteobacteria bacterium | reverse complement strand
ATAATAACTCCAGTCAGTCATTTACTGGATGATCCAGATATCGCCGATTTTCTAACTAGCCAATCACAGTCTATTCAAGTGATAAGGGGGGTCATTCAGAAACAACAAAACAATATGTCTGCTGAACAGCGTTGGATTACAAGTGCAAATACTTCGTTGCCAACTATGGGAACCTATGCCCAATTACTCACACCCCTTATTCAAGATGGGCAAGAATATATAGGATTAATCCAGTCATCCATTGCTAGCGGTAATAAACTGATTCAAATCAGACAAAAGATTATTACTGCCCTACAAAATGATGATTCCCAAACCCTCCTAGATTACGAAAAGATACTTCCTGCCCAAACAGCTATTTTTACCGGACTAGGTAATCAAATTAATCAGCTGGCAACTAAAATATACACCGAGAAACAAAACCTAACTAATTTAATAGCTGGGCAGGTTATATCTAGTAGTACACCCATCCTTACGCCTATCCCCGCACCATCTCCAATCATAACACCAACGCCCACTCCCAGACCAACACCAGTACCCGTATATATTCCAACTCCAGTACCTACCCCTGATGCCTGCCAACAAATTAGAAGCAATCCCAATTTCTCCCAGACACTAAAAACTAGACGATTGGCCGCAGGTGGATGCTCACTCAATGCTTACGAAGAATCGTGGCTATATAAATAACTACCTATGCCCCTAAAAATCCTCTACGCCATCATATTTATCATCCTTATTCCCGTCGTTTTGATCAGTGAGCTAATCGGATATATCAGCAAGAAGCGGATTCTAAAGATCTCTCTGGCTATTATTGCTATTCCGGTAGTCCTCTTTGCCTCTTTTGCTACCTATGCTCTAGTTGCTCTGGGAGCTACCACCGATGAGGTCTTTCTGCCGATTAAGATGCTGGGTAGTTGTACCACGGGAGATGAGTGTCTTACTTACTGTGATAGCCACATCCCAGACT
>CAZFZP010000068.1:0-1910 GCA_964523515.1 uncultured Gammaproteobacteria bacterium | reverse complement strand
TAGCTTTTTTATCTGATCATCATTTAATATCGCAACAAATTGCCCACCAACAACTTCATCGCTACATTTTTGCCATTTTGAAATAAATTCATCTATATTCATTTTAGATTCAGGTTTATCCAATTCAGAATCGGTTAAGATTATATTGTTTCCCTCTATACCTATTACTATTCTGAAATGTCCAATTAACTGATCATCTTTGAATCTCTGGCATACTATAATGGGTACATCAATTCTTAAAAACTCTTCCAGAAGTCTAAGTACTTTTTTTGTATCATCCCATACGGCTTGGCCAAATATATAATGAAGACCATTACTTTTGGCATCATAAGCTAGTTTGGCTGTAGGAATAAATTCTTCATTTGGATTTAATTTTCTAGTCTCCTTCAACCTTACCCATATTTTATCTTCGCTTTGGTGTTTTAAGCCATGATACCAATAAATCATGCACAAAGCAGCAGCCCCACATGTCGTTTCAGCAGATTGTTTTATATGAGGAACTTTTAATAAACTCATAAGTAAATTATAGTTTGTTCTAATCCCTAGTGGTAGTTATAAACTAAGGCTGGCCTGAAGCTAGATTCAAGCAATAATTTCCACACCCTAAGCGAACCCAGAAGCTGATTCCAATTCTGGAATATATAGAAATATTATCTTTGTATAGTAAGTTCAGGAGGAGGAATAATACCGGTTTTATCTTCAAGCTGAATAACCCTATCATCTAATCTCTCAATGTTTGTCTTATTTGTCTTGTACGCGTCAGCGTAACCTTTTATTGTAGATTCAAGTTCAACTACAGCTGCTGTATTAGCATCTAATCTTCTATTAATGGCAGTTAGACCTGTATCTGGATCATTCAGTCTTTTGCTAATAGCTGCCAGCCCATTGTCTGGATCATTTAATCTGTTATTGATAGCTGCCAGCCCATTGTCTGGATCATTTAATCTGTTATTGATAGCTGCCAGGCCAGTGTCTGGATCTTCAAGTTGCTTTTTAATCGGGTCAAGAGCCTCATTTAATAGTTTTTTATAGTCATCCTGATTCATAAACCCAAATTATCATTTTTACCAATAAATTACAAGGTAGCCAATCTATATCAAAGTAAGTTTTAATCCCTAATGGTAGTTATGATTCGACTGCGCTCACCATTATAGTTCTGAAACATTTGGGGTACTAGTGTAGTTTAGATTGTTATATCAAACTAGATTAGCATTATCTACTGGTTGGTAACCTAACTCTTTTTGAGCATTAGCAATGTCCCAAAATCTCCCTCTATTATTAGAGACTCCATAGTAAATTCCAAATTCAATAGGAGCTTGAAGAGCTTTAATAACAAGCTGGGTGAGATCTCTGTGACTAAGCCAAGTTTTTCTCATTCTTTCATCAACCGTTGGATCATCTTCTTTTGTTACCGTTCCAATCCTTAGGCAAATTGATTGAATACCATACAAACTTAAGTATTGCTTAGCCAGCCCTTCCCCGAAAAGTTTGCTGCTGCCATAATCACTGTCAGGCCAAACAGGATCATGAATAGTTATAATCCTTGGATTTTTCTGTTTATGTAGAATCGGAGGTATCCCTTCATATCCCCCAGTGACGTGATTAGAACTCGCGAATATAATTCTTCTTACCCCAAATAACTTTGCACACCCGTATACATTTTTAGTACCAATGATATTGTTTTTTAATATAGATTCCCAGGGAGCGTCAATCCTTGAATCTGCAGCCAAATGAATAACATATTTTACATCTCTAATTTTTTTAAAGACTTCTTTTAATAATTCAAGATATGATATGTCCGCCTGATAAAATCTATCTGAACTGCCCTCGACTTGATCGACTGCATACACCTCATATAAATTATTTAAAGGTCCCTTCAGTACTGTTCCTATTTTCCCCTCAGAACCAGT
>CAZFZP010000067.1:0-2026 GCA_964523515.1 uncultured Gammaproteobacteria bacterium | reverse complement strand
ATTGTTTCTGGAAACACTGTTAAGGGATCAGCTTCCAACAAAGGTTTTTCCTATGGCATTAAATTAGGATATACAACAGGCTCAACTTTCAGCACTGTTTCGCTGACCAATAACAATGTTTATAATGCCGGAACAGCAGGGATTTGGAATAGAATCACAGCCACTGGTATTTTGGCAAATAATAATGATTTAGCCAATAACACCAAGGGAGTGCAAAACGATGACACTGTAGTTGCCTTTGATGCAACAAAGAATTGGTGGGGTAGTACAACTCCTGATTTTACCAGTATTTTATCAGGGTTGGTTAGCTATGACCCTTGGTATACCAATTTATCCAGAACTACGCTTTCAAACAATACCGCAACTGATGCGACTTTTACTTCAACTACAACTGGCCAAGCTGATTTACCAAGCGGGGTGACAAGTGTTGCCTTGAGTGATACTACTGTTTTGGATGTTAGTGGCAGTTTAAATACGGCCTCGGGTGATAGCATTATGGTTAAGGGAGCACCCAAAACATTGTCTGGATATGTAGGCGGTGATTTAACTGGCACTACCAACCTGAGTCTTGCACAGTCAGTTGGCGGAGTTTCGGTAAGTGTTAATAAAGCAGTTAATTTGCAGTCTGGCACTGATACCCAAGCAATAACCCTAACTAATAGCAATCTAAGTAATGTTAGTGTGGCAATTCCTGATAACACTACAGTTTTAGGAACCAGTGGCTGGGATGGTAAGATTACTCCTCCAAAAACCGGATCTTCATCTGGTTCTGCCCCTTCAGGATTTTCTGTCGGGAGTACGGTAATTGAAGTTGGATCATCCACTGGAGTTTTACTTTTTGACCAGCCGGTAATTATTACTTTAACAGGCGTAACAGGTAATGTGGGCTACAAACCTGCCGGCTCTACTACCTGGACACAAATTACTACTGCTTGCGGTGGAACATATGCGAGTCCGGCAAAACCAACATTCCCGGGTGAATGTTATATTTCTGATGGTTCTAATACCAGAATATACACATATCATTTTACCACTTTCGGTAGTTTAGATACGGTAAGCACAAGCTCCGGTTCATCTAATAGTTCAAGCTCAGCATCATCAGCCCCGGTTTGTACTGATACCAAACCAGCAAGTGCACCAACCCTGCTTTCTGCTCAATCTGAGTCTTCAAACACGGTTACGTTAACTTGGAGCAAGGCAAGCGACCCGGTAACGTATTACCTTGTGGCTTATGGAAACAAAGCCGGTGAAATTAAATACGGCAATCCAAATGTTGGCGGGAAAGATACCACCAGCTACACGGTAAAAGGTCTTAGTGGAGGAACTTATTACTTTAGAGTGAGGTCAGGGAACAATTGTATGCCCGGCGACTATTCAAATGAGCTAGCAGTAAATGTTGGTGGGGGAGAATTAAACGGTTCTGCCTCAGGTTTTGAGGAAGGGGTTCTGGGAGAAGAGGTTGAAGAAGAGGTCGACGTCAAAGGTGCCGCGGAACAAGCTGGAACAGCGGCCGCAGTTTCTAAAATAACTAAAGGTCTTTTCGATAACAAACTATTATTAGGACTTGTTATTTTAGTTGCCGGCGGGTCTTTCTTTTACCTCTTCCGCAGAAAATAGGACTTTAGGAAAAATTGACTTAACGGCAAGTTGGGGGTATAATTCCATTTACTAGAGGTCGATTTATCGACCTTTTATTTTTTTAGTTCTACGGGTTGTGCGCCACGCGCTAAGCGTGGCAATTGGTTCGCTCAGCGGACCGCCGCCATTATGAGACAAATACTTTCAGTATTACTCTCTTTTACCCTGACTTTCTCTCAGGGTTTTTATCCTGCTCTTATTCTTGCCCAAGAGGCTACCCTCTCAGCTCAGCTCGAGGCAAGCGAATCTGCTATCGAGGCTACAGAAAGTGCCCAAACAGCCTCACCTGAGCCTACGCCCGAACCTAGTCCTTCTCCTAGTTCCGAACCAAGTCCGTTATCCGAACCTACTCCGTTACCTGAAGTATCTCCTTTACTAAATCCTTTAC
>CAZFZP010000066.1:0-2141 GCA_964523515.1 uncultured Gammaproteobacteria bacterium | reverse complement strand
CTGAAATTAGTAAAAGTTAAAAGAAGTTAATGTACTTTACTATGCATCTTTTAGACCAAAGGTGTAAGCAAATTCAGAGTTTAGACCGTCAGCAAGGAATAATTCAAAGAAATCCCGCAGTCTGTGTAAGGTACTAGCGGGCTCACCAAATGATATTTGTGTTTTTAGAAGCTTTTAGCCTCAGAGTTTTGTTGAAAACTCGTTAAAATTAATCCTATAACCAAGAACCCGAACAGGATTCGAACTTATATTTAGACTGTTAGGTCAGTCTTTTTCAGTTTCCAGATCCAGTTCCTCAATATCCTTTTCCCAATCCTGTCCATAAAAATGTTGCATTAATCCGCAGCATAATTCATAGACAAATGTTTGTATCTTCTTCAAATCCTCGTCAGATAAATCAGGATAATACTTTTTAATTACATCCAAAGGTAACATCTTAGATCACCACCTAACTTATAAATTTTAATGGAAAAAGTTTAGGAGATACTGGGGATAGGGGTTACAAAAACTCAAAAAATTAAAGCACTGAGAATTTACTAAATATCATCAATTTTCTTTTGAATAATTTTTGACCTTTTTGAGAAGTTATGGGAAGTTCAAGGCTGTTCCGTAAGTTTCTTTTCAATAAAATCGGGGAACTTGGTTTTTCTTGGAAGCGGTCCGGGTTTTTTATTTACGTATGAAAAATTAAATTTAATTTCACTCTTAGGATGATTTTTCTTTCTAGGAAACCATAAAATAATTTCTTGAAGATCTGTATAAGGAGGGTTTTGAAATTTTCTCCTTATAACTTCCTGATTATTCTCCCCATCAAATGATTCTGCTTCATTTGCAACCTGCTGCCAATAATTAACTACAGCAATTTCAAATTCATATTTATTACTTTCATGATATTTTTCCAGATGTTCCAGCAATTCGTTTGTGTGATCCCATAAATCGCAAAGTAGAAAATCTACTTCATTGTCCTGTTTTGTATTGTTATCAGCCTTTATATAAATGTTCTGTGCTGCTCTAAGGTGAGGATGAGAAACACTCATTTTTAAATACGCTTCGCCAAAAACTCCCAACCAGCTATTTTCTATTTTACCCACAAGGTGTGGATATCTTCCTAGAAATTCTTCTTGAGCTTTTTCTGTAGGGGCAGATTCCACTGTGAGATTCCCTATCGGGGTTTCTTCCTGATAAGTCTTGTCTTTTTTATTTCTTTCAATTGCCTGAGCTATTAAATAACCAGCTATGATAATGCTTATTGCTATCCAAAACATAATTAAAATTAACTTCCTTTAAAAAAACTAACAATTGACAAAAGTGCTCCGATAGCCATAATTATCGATAAAACAACAAGCCAAAAGTTAGTTTTATTTACTCTATCCTCCAAAATGAGTTGATGAACAAGCAGTCGTTTAACCAAATGTTTAATAATATCTAAATTTTCCTTTTCACCTGCAGGATTTTGAGGATTTTCATTAGCTTCTCTAATTGCATCTTTAGCAAGCTCTTTAGTATTCTTTGTGAACTCTAATTCTACTTCAGCCTCGATTGTTTCTTCTGTCATATAATTATTATACACCGAATTTGATACAAGTGTGGTAGTATACTTATACCGAATGATCCTTGTGGTGAAAGTACCTTACTGTTAGGGAGCGAATGTTGGCAGAAGATTTTCTGATCCATCTAGGCCACAGGGATCGATTTAGTTGCTGTATTTTATTATGCATCTTTTAGACCAAAGGTGTAAGCAAATTCTGAATTTAGGCCGTCAGATAGGAATAATTCACAGAATTCCCGCAGTCTGTTTAAGATACTAAGCGGCTCACCAAATGATATTTGTGTTTTTAGAAGGTTTTAGCCTCAAGAAATTGTGGATATCTGTCTAAATCTAAGCCTATAAGTAAGAACCCTAGCAGGAGTCGAACTCATGATTGGATTGCTATATCAATCTTTTTTATTGCGTAGCAAGAACTTGTTCATTTTCAAACCATCTGTTAAAAAAAGATTGTTTGGATTAAAGTCCCCGATGTAAAAAAGATTTTATTACCAACAATTGACCAAATGGATATCCTCAAATAAAAGCTTTTGACAGAGGATTATTATTTGCTAAGATACTTATATATTAAGTATCTAATATAATTGTTATGTCA
>CAZFZP010000065.1:0-2275 GCA_964523515.1 uncultured Gammaproteobacteria bacterium | reverse complement strand
ACAACCCCCCTCAAGTATCAACGCCCACACCAGATAAGGACCAACCTGTCTCACGCAAAATATATTCTTTGAATATTATTTGGACTATACCACACTCCATCTACTAAACTAGTAAATTCGGAGTCCAACGTTTTATCCCGCTAAGCGGAATCTGCCGGTTTATACCGACAAGTCTCTAAGGGGTAAGCCCGCTGATGAGAGAGTAGAGAGTGTAGAAAACTGTGCAGTATACATGGCCGCTGCGACTGGGTGTCCTTGCGACACTGGCAGGTTTTACGGTCACATATCAGTCCTCTACACTCTCACCAGCAGACTTACTTCCCTCGGTATTACCTAATAATCCCAGGTTAAAGATTACTAAGCTCCACCGATATGAGTTGGTTTTTCAATCCCGATTACTCGTGAAAGCCGCCGAGCCCTGATGGGCTAACGGTTTGACATATATTACTTTTTAGTAATTACCTGCTATTACTAGCAGTATAGACTATACCTTACCCAACATTACGTTGAGTCTGACGTTTTGCGACGACTAAAGAATCGCCGCCTGCCGCATAATATGCGACAAGTCGTTACGGGGACTAGAAACCTTATAATTCATCGCTGGAATGACATGTGGCCTGACAATACTAATAAATTTATCGTATTCGCCCTTGCCAATTGCCATTTTATATTTACTTCTATCTTTAACCAAGGTGCTGACTACCCCAAATTTATTTAGGAGTAACCGTTGTAATACACTTTGTTCCAAAATAGAGAAATTATGAGTATTCAGAGTAATATTACTGCCGTTATTTGATCCATCATCCATGAACCAGGTTGCTAGACCCAGCGGATCTAACAGATCTAGAATTTTTTGCTTGGGAAGTATTTTCACACCATTCAAATAGAATAGTTGATGAATAACACCCAGAGTCTCATTACTACGTGTGTGGAAATACCAGGAAAAATGATCTTTATTCCTCTTCTTGTCGTGCCAGACTTTGGTAAATCTGGGGCCACAAGAAATAAGATTTTTTAAATGCTCGTATTTCCAGAATACGTAGTGCTTTTGTTTGTCGGATTGATGAATTCGTAAACGGGCAGTATGTTTTGCTCTGACACTTTTGGAACGACACTCTAAGCGAGCATCGCCCAACAATGAACCAATAATCAACTGAAGTTGATCACTGGTAATTAAAGCTTTTAGTCTTCCCACGATATCATCCATACTTAAATTATAGCATAAATTAAGCACCGGACTTTACCGTTATGAGTCAGTTTATTCTGGGCTCAAAGGACCACTTGTCCCACCCAGCTCGCGTACCTTTTTAATTGGCGAACAGCCAAACCCTTGGGGCCTTCTTCAGTCCCAGGATAAGGCGAGCCGACATCGTACATATTTCTATTATTTCTAATAGTGTGGACTATATCTTCATCCCCGCCCCAACTTTCAGATGTTGGCGGGGAGATGGCGTTTTAGCATTCCTAATTACTAGGAGATGCTCTGACCTTCTAAGGTCAAGTCTCTACGGGGTCATTACACTAGTTTGTATTTCATTGATTCTGGAATATATTCTCGGATTAGATCACAGAGCTTAATTGCGTCTTTTGAAACCACCCTAATCCGATAATATTGTTTATCTCTATTTAGATTAGAATGAATTCCGAAATTTTTTAAAACTTTTTGCAATTTCTCTTGGTCTGCCAAAGAAAATTGTTGCGTATTGAAGTAAACTGAACCACCAGACTTTGAACCATCGTCCATATACCAGGTCGCTAGACCAAGTCTATTAATCGATAGATCATCTGGAATAATCTTCTGCCTCTCTCGATAGAAAGTTTTGTATAAATCCGTAATCTCTGGAAGGCAACGGGTAAAAAATCGACAAGCGATTCTATAGCCATTGCCACTCCTCAATTTGGGTTTACTTTTTACGATTGACTGCAAGATATTATATTTCCATTCAACATAATCTTTCTGACTAGCTGAATGATTGACTTCCAAAAACGCATTTTTTCTTTGTGGAACAATTCTCAAGTAACCATCCCCTAAAATGGTTCCAATTATTAGAGATCTCTGTTCCAGTGTAAGACTTCCCACGGTATTATCGCTTAATTTGTTGTAATATTACCATAAAATTAAGTCCGACTCCACCGTTATTAGCCATATTTATTCCTCTAAATCCTTATTTAGAGTCACAGGTACAGCATCACTGCTGTAGCACCCCGATTTCTTCTTTAAGGTGCCGAACACTGCCGTCGCTATGGACGCTCGGGCAGTACCAGCCTGTTATCC
>CAZFZP010000064.1:0-2283 GCA_964523515.1 uncultured Gammaproteobacteria bacterium | reverse complement strand
CTATTTCCGGGATAGTAACTCAAGCAGATTTTATTCCCGGTCAAATTGTTACTAGCGCAGATATAATCGCACGGGTGGTAGATTTTAGTGAAGCTATATTTGAAGCTGATGTGGATGAATCTGATATTGGGGACATTCAAACTGGTCAAAGAGCAGAAGTTACTTTAAATGCTTATGGGGAAAAACAATTTATTGGAGAAGTTACCGAGATTATTCCTAGGACTAAAAGTGTTTCTTCCGGGGCAACTGTGATAACTGTGAGGATAAAATTAACTGATCAATCTATACTTAAAATAGACGGTTTAAACGGCCAGGTTAATATTATTACTTCACAAAAAAACGGAGCTTTAACTATCCCTTTGGAGGCTATAAAAGAAGAAAATACTGTCATGGTTAGAAGTGGAAAGAATTTTAAGACAGTTCAAGTTAAATTGGGTGAAAGAAACCAAACAGATATAGAAGTTTTGGAAGGATTGAATGAAAATAACCAAATAGTTAAAAACCCCAGCTTTTTAAAATAATTATGTCACTTGTTAAACTGACTGCAGTTAATAAAATATTTCAAACCGGAGAAGTAGTATTTCAAGCCTTAAAGGATATAAATTTAGAGATCAAGAAGGGTGAATTTGTGGCTATCACCGGCCCTTCTGGTTCTGGTAAATCTACGCTAATGCATATTTTAGGTTTGTTAGATCAACCTACTACTGGATCATATTTACTGGAAGACCAAGATATCTCAAAACTATCAGAAGATCAATTAGCCAAACTAAGAAATCAAAAAATAGGTTTTGTTTTTCAATCATTTAATTTATTGGGTAGAACCTCGGCTTTAAAAAATGTGGCCTTACCTTTAATTTACGCTGGTGTGGGATCAGCAAATAGAGAAGAAAGAGCTAAGTTAGCCTTGGAAAGAGTTGGTTTAGGGGATAAATTAACTTCTACTCCGGCTCAGCTCTCTGGCGGAGAGCAACAAAGGGTGGCTGTGGCCCGGGCCTTAGTCACAAATCCTGGGATTATTATGGCTGATGAACCAACTGGAAATTTAGATACTAAAACCGGTCAGGAAATTATGGCACTTTTTAAAAAATTACATAAAGAAGAGCATACTATTATTTTAATTACCCATGATTTGAATATAGCAAGGATAGCTAAAAGAATTATAAAAGTGACAGATGGGAGGATATCTTAATGGACCTTGCAGAAACTTTCAAAAGCTCATTTACCGCCATTTTAGCTAATCGGATGAGGTCATTTTTAACTACTCTGGGCATAGTAATTGGTGTAACTACTATTATTTTACTGATCTCTTTAACCACCGGTCTACAAACTTATATTACCAGTCAAATTCAGGGTTTAGGGTCTAATTTAATGTTTGTCATTCCAGGTAGGATAGGTGGAGCCAGATCTCCTGGTGGAGTTCAGGCAAACAGATTAATTTTAAAAGATGCCACTTCTTTACAGGCTGCTTTGGACAGTGAGGCTGAAGTATCTGCTGTAATCCAAAGGAATTCTACAGTTAATTTTGGTTCTAAATCTGATAAGGGAGTGTCAATTTTTGGAGTAGAAGCTAACTATATTAAAACCATCACCATTTCTTTAGATGAAGGCAGGTTTTTTCAAAGTTCGGAGACAGATTCTGGTAAAAGAGTGGTAATTATTGGCACTTCTGTTAAAGATGTTTTATTTACCAGTTCGCCAATTGGGCAAAGGATTCAGATTGGAAATCTAAAATATATAGTGGTGGGAGTGTTTGGTAAAAGAGGTTCTACTTTTGGCATAGACCAGGATAATTCAGTGTTTATTCCGCTCCAAGCAGCTCAAAAGCAGTTTGGAATTGAGAATTTAAATACTATTTATATCTCAGCCAAAAATACAGATAATGTTAAGAAGGTGCAAGATTTGGCCACTAAACAATTAAAAAAAAGGCTATCTGAGGATGAATTTAGTATCATGACTCAAGAACAGACCTTGCAAACAATCTCCCAGATTACCAATGTTTTAACCTTAGCTTTGGGTGGGATTACAGCTATCTCTTTGGTAGTAGGAGGAATTGGGATTATGAATATTATGCTTGTGTCTGTCACTGAAAGGACTAGAGAAATTGGCCTTAGAAAGGCTTTGGGAGCCAGGCCAAAAGATATCAGAAATCAGTTTTTGATTGAGGCCATAACTTTATCAGGGCTGGGTGGTATTATTGGCATTGTCTTGGGAATTGGCATATCCTATATCATTGGCAGATTTTTCACCACCCATCACTTCTTTACTGCAGCGGGAGTCAATATG
>CAZFZP010000063.1:0-2323 GCA_964523515.1 uncultured Gammaproteobacteria bacterium | reverse complement strand
TTCGTTGTAGATACTTTCCGGTGGTATTGTTTTTGGTATTTCCATTATTCCAACTCCTTATAAATCTCAAATTCTTCAGTAATAAAAGTGTCAGTAATAGATTTGAATAGGGGTAAAATGCTTCTAATCGTTACCCTTACCCTGTATTTTCCAGGTGAAATAGCGGGGACTTGGATACCGATATTACTGTTCCTTACCCCTACTGACTGATGAGTCAGAAAGACATAAGGAATGAAATAGGCCACTCCATCAAAAAACTGGTAGGTGATTTCTGTAGGAACATCAAAAAATTTCACTCTTTGAAGGTTATACTGCAAGATGTCTCCCATCTTTACCCTTTTTGTCAGGATGGGGGCTGGTTCTTTTTGGATTTCAAAAACTTTTATCGGTAATAAAAAATAAATGATATATCCCCAAAATATAGCCATCATAAAATAAAGAAGGAAAGCGGAATGTCTATAGATTTTTTTCGTTTTTTTCAGTTCTTTTTTAGTTTTATTAGTAATCATAGGTATTTTGAAACAATTACTCCTAAAATGACCGCCCCTATATTGACTGCGGTAAGGACATTAACCCTAGTTTTAACTTCCAAAATTGATTGTTCTAAGTGTGGTAAGTGGTTGGTTAAAAGAGTATCCATTTTAGTATTGAGGCCATCCGTTTCCTTTTCCAACTGTCCCACCCTGTAAGCTAATGTTGAGTTATTTCTGGTCATACTATCAATTAACTTTCTTTACCCGCGTAAACTTTTTAATAAAAAACCTAGATCTTTCAATCTAGGTATAACCCCCTGTTGTTATTATATATTGCAATATTCGGATTTGTCAATTTTTTATCTGGCTTCATTAATTTCATTTTTCTTTTTCTGACGGTCAAAATAAAGAATTTTAGTCCTGAAAGTTGAACATTTAATACAAAATACGCATACTATTACTTCAATCTGTCTATTATCAGTACTTATCCTTTCCATTCCCAGAGGAGCATATTGATGTTGGCAGTTTTCAATTTGTGGTTTCATAAAATTATGCTGGCTAATGAGCCACACCAAGCATGACCACCTAGACCTGCAACTGGATAAGCTGGATTAGTTGTCCCTGTTATTGAACATGATTCTATTCTAACTCTACCGGTAGCTCCGTTACCGCCATCCTGATCTACTCCTGTTCCTCCCGTTCCTTCTACTGCGGTAATAAGATTAGCTCCAAGTACAGCTGATTGACTTCTAACAAGAACTGATCCACCTGATCCACCTCCACCCCCAGCAGCGTTTGAATAAATTCCATTACTACCATTACATGATATTGATCCTGTAACTGTAAGTGTTTTTGAGTAAATTATAACTATTCCTCCTCCATTACCACCATTACCTGGTAAAGCAACGCTGTCGGTAGAAGCTCCTCCTCCTGCACCACCAAAAGTCATTAAAGTTAATTCTGTATTTCCTGTAATTGTAGTTGCTTGTGCACCAGCGGTTGCTCCACCTGTCGCTTCACCAACGGTTCCACTAGTAGAATGTGATCCTCCAGCTCCACCTGCTCTGGAATCAGTAGTTGCTAATGAAATACCACCGCCTCCACCTGAACCATTAGCCGCATTTTGTCTAGCTTTAGCTCCTACTGATCCTTCACCACATTCTCCTTTTCTGGCTCCAGAACTGGAACTACCAGCCAATCCACCGATAAACCCTTTACCACTAGCTGAAATATTTCCTGTAATAGTTGTTTGACCATTACACATAAAAGCAATAATTCCACCAATACTACCACTCCAAGTCGAAGCAGATAAGGTAATTCCAGTATTAACAGTGGCAGTAGCAAATTGAGGTAAAGTTTGAACCTGTGCTTGGTCGTTGCCGCTATCGACATAAGTATTATCTAGTGGAACCAGAAGAGTTAATAACCCTGTACTAACTGAAACAATTTGATTAAGTTCCCAAGCCCCGCAAGTTGCAGAAGTATTACCCCTGGATTTAATAATTAATATTTTTTGTCCTGCCGAAAAACCGGTTTCATCATCAACTGTTAAATCTGTTTCACCACTATCACCAGAACAACCTGTTATTACCACTCCAGTTACTGAATTCCAAGCAGTATTGGCCGAAATAATTAAATTTCCATCTGAACCGTTTCCTAAACCTAAAAACTGTGCCATAATTTATCTCCACTCACACCTGAGTTCAATCGTAATATCTGCACCAGATGTGGAACTTCCAACTTGATCCAAGTCAAATGTCAATAAATCTCCATCCGATAATTGTGTTGTATCAAAAGTTGTTTGATTACCAGTATCAGAACCAGTTTCAATATTTAATCTGTTAGCTGGA
>CAZFZP010000062.1:0-2785 GCA_964523515.1 uncultured Gammaproteobacteria bacterium | reverse complement strand
ATATGTATAATCCTTTATAGTATATGCATCTACTAAACTATCTCCATCTCCTGTGTATTTAACAGTAGAACCACTGCTTAGTGTGGGAGATGTAGTAGTTTCAGATCCATATAGTTCAAATATTCCTCCATCTTCAACTGTATATGTAGATCCACAGGTAAATGTTGAACCATTAATATCAAATGTTCCCTCAACTATGTTACAGGTACTTCCTGTAGTATAGGCTGTAGACATCTGTACTGTTGCTCCGCCTGATGTTTCTACACTAAATACTCCACTCATGGTTCCGGCATTCTGAGTAACAGTTTTAGTACCAGATGAAGGAGCCATTTTCAGAGTTAAATTAGCTCCACCCATAGTGTCTGTTGTGGACATGGAAAAATTCCCTTCAACTGTTAAAGTCATAGCTGAACCTGGATTATTAAATACTCCATCAGTCCTGGTAAAGTTATTAACAGTGCAATTTCCTCCAAGATCAAATGTAGCAGCAGCTGTTGGTTTATTTATTAAAATGGTTCCACCTAAAGAAGTTCCACAAGTTAAGGTTGAATCATCATCAGTACCAGCTCCATCAAATGTTACTGTAATACCTGTTAAATTAAAGGTTCCACTTTGGGTGAAATCACCCTCAACAGTAATATCTGTACCAGAAAAACTCATAGTAGCGCCAGAGGAATTTACCAGATCAGCCAACCCTAGAGAGGTATCTAAATTAAAAGTACTTCCGGTATGGTTAAATGTGCCATTATTTGTTAACGTCCCCATATTACTTGCATTAACGATGCTTACAGTTATGGTACAACCGGCAGAATTAGTAAAATCACCACCACTAGTTTTCGCTATGGATACAAAACCGCCTAAAGTACCTGTACAAGTCAAGGTTGAATCATCAGAAGCGCCAGCTCCATCAAAAGTTATGGTAATCCCGGTAAGATCAAAAGTGCCAGTTTTGGTAAAGCTGCCTTCCATAGTAATATCTGTACCAGAGTATGTCACTGTTGCACCAGAACTAACTGTAAAACTGGCACAAGTAAAAGTACAACCACTATTTATATCAAATGTAGATCCGGTATGATTCATTGTGCCATTAATAATGACTGCTCCAAATATCCCTGATATACTGGTTGTATTTATGGTACAGCCTGAACTAAGGGTAAAATCACCCTCACTAGTCTTGGCTAAATTAACCGTTCCGCCTAAAGTACCTGTACAAGTCAAGGTTGAATCATCAGAAGCGCCAGCTCCATCAAAGACGATTGTGCCAGAATTACTTAAAGTCCCCCCAGACGTATCAAAGTTGAGCTCAACATTAATAGTAACCCCGCTGTTAATGGTAATAGTTCCATTATTGGTAATCAGACCATCTGTATCCGTAGCATCACCCAAGACTACAGAACAACCAGTGTCAACAATAAAATCACCTGATCCTGTTTTTGCTACAACTACAGTTCCTCCCAAGGTGCCATTACAATCAACTGTCGAATCATCCGTTGTTCCATTACCATCAAAGGTAACTGTGGCACCAGTCATAGTTAGTGTGCCACCAGAGGAGGTAAAATCTCTTTCTACAGTCCAAGTACCGGTTGTAGCAGTATGGGTTCCACCTGAGACTGTAAATGAACCATCATTAATGTCCAGTGTCTGGGCATTACCGGTCCAGACTCCATCTGCTTGGATAAAAGAGGAGGAGCCAACAGTCACTCCGGCATTCACGGTAACAGTTCCGGTATATCCGGAGTTAATATTTATACCGGCTACGCTAAACGCGCTATCTACTGTTGCCCCGTTGTCACAATCAGGGTCAAAGGTGGCTATATCAGAGCTGCCTGGAGCAGCACTGGCGTCTCCACTCCCACAACCGGCAGGGTTAGTAGTCTTCCAGTTAGATGCTACAGAGGTATTAGCCGCGTCAGCCCCAACCCAATATAAAGTAGCAGCTGAAACAGAAGTAGCTGCAAAAAAATAAATTCCACAAAAAAATACCAGACAAATAAATGCCTTTAAAAAAACGGGCTTAAGAATAAGTTTTATGGAGTTTTCCGGAGAGGCGCGGGCAGAATTTGCCGAATTTAACCTGATATTTGATTCCATACCTTTTGTATCCGTCTGCGTAGTCTAACAATCTAGAGCTAATATTATTATGGTACAAACTGTGCGTATATGCAAGGCGGCAATAAATCAACAACTGGTAGAAATATCAAATCACGCTCATGCAAAGACTTGCACCTTTGGGATCCGGGATTTTAGTGCATTCTTTTTTTGCAAGCTCGATATTTCCGCTCCAGTCTAAAACCCCAAGCCCGATTTGTTTAAAACAAGCTTCTTTCTCACTACTATCCACAATACTGCAAAAATTTATCATTTTGGAACTATCCCCAACAAACCTGTACGAAAAAGACGAAACTACCCCGGAAATACATACGTTTTGAAACTCTTCCGGTACAAGTTTACAATCATCTTTCATTTTCTTTATATCTGCTGTAAACCCAACTTGATTTGTACCAATTGTCCTGAAACATTCTTCCTGATATTTATCCGGAACTTGTTTGCAAAGTGATACAACTTTTTTCCAGTCAGTATTTGAAATTATCGAAAAATAGGAGCTTTGATATCTCCAGCAAAGCTTAAGGTACTTTTCCTCCAAAGAGTTACATGGATACATTGGATCATCAGCTTTTACATATTTTCCCGGATGATCCCTGTTTGTAGAACTTGATGAGTTTTCCATAAAGGCTCCGCTATAACATCTCTCCTTTCCATCCTGAGCTTTTATTTGATCACATAA
>CAZFZP010000061.1:0-2810 GCA_964523515.1 uncultured Gammaproteobacteria bacterium | reverse complement strand
CTGATCTGGTTTTGGGTACAACATCTTTCTCAGACAGAAGCGCCGGCGGCACCAGCCTGGATAAATTTTCATACCCATCCGGTGTTCGATTTGACTCACAAGGGAACCTATATGTGGTAGATGGCGGGAATGCCCGTATATTAGTTTTTAGACCTCCCTTTACCACCGCCATGGTAGCTGCCTCAACTTTCGGATCTAATCTTTGTCCAACCGGATTGGAAATGGATCCTTCGGGAGCTGGAGTTTGGGTGCAAGATGAGGGTTGTGGACACAGCAGGCTGGTGCTTTTAGATTTTAATGGCGATGTCAAGAAAGTTTTGGGTAAGGATACTATTGACAATAATGACCAATGTGCCGGTACAATTTGTGCCAATTTTGGATCACTGGGCATTGACAGTTTGGGAAATATTTTAGTATCAAATAGTAGAGGTAATCCGGATGTACTGCGCTTTTCACCACCCTTTCCGGATCCTTCCCCTGGGCTATTTTACCAACCAAGCAAAAGATTATTCTCCCCACCAGATGGATCAAACCTCAAGGGATCTAAAGGATTGGGCTATTCAGTTAGTAATCCTGTCGTAACAACAAACCAAATTATTGTTACTGATGGCCGAATTATGTTCTGGAATAATCCAGGTTCATTAACAAATGGCAAGGCAGCTGATGGTGTTATAGTCCCAGGTCCTGCCGGTTGGCCACAAACTTTTTCCTCTAATGCTCCCTGGGGAATCGGTACACCGACATCAGATGGTCAAAAACTTTGGGTATTAGTTGGCAATCTGGCTGAGGTTTGGGTATATCAGCTTCCGCTAACAACAGGGGCTCAACCTATTAATAAACTTGATCTTAAACAATCTTTACCTGTTTTGGGAGGAGGTACCATTGGAACTGAATTTACCAATAACCCGGGTCTGCAGCATATTAAAATACAGCAGGGAGGAGATTTTCTTTGGGTATCACAAGCTAATGAAGGCAGCAATGTCCACCGGGTTTTTCGAATCAGAGACCCACTTACAAACCCAGTGGTTGATGTTATTTTGGGACAAGCCAGTGCTGATGAGTACTATTGTAATAGATCCAATGCCCCTGGTTATTTAGATAGATATGCACAGGTAGCTGCCAATACTGTTTGTTTTCCATTTGTGGTTGAAATTGATAGACTCGGTAATGTCTGGGTAGGTGATTTTTCACTGGAGGTCAAAGGCAACAGGAGAATTCTTGAGTTTAATGCCAGCCTTTTTAATAATATTTCCGGTAGTGCACTTCTGGGCCCTTCTGCAAATAAGATCATTCCCAATATTGAATCAACAGGTATTGCCTTTGATTCAACAAATCGGATGGTGGTGGGTAATGCTTTGCAAGGCAGATTTTATATGTATTTTAACAATCCTCTTGGTTTGGGTACTACCCCGGATGGTTATTTAAATGACTTTTACTCTGTGGGCTACGGATCAGCCTTTGATGAAAATGATAATCTATATGTGTCAGACTTAAATAGGTCCAGGATCTTAATTTATAAAAATCCATTTAATATTACTCATACTCCGGAACCGTCCCCAACTCCAACACCATCCGGTTCTGTCGGACCAACCTCCACTCCTACTCCCACCCCTACCCCTACACCTGTGTTTACCCCAACACCTACTCCTGCCGGTGATACCCAGCCTCCATCTGCCCCTGGCAGTTTAACAGCCGGTGCCATCTCTTCCTCCCAAATTAACCTGTCATGGACTGCCTCTTCTGATAATGTGGGTGTGATTGGATATGAGGTCTACAGAAACAGCAGTTTAATAGCCACCATTACCACTACCACTTTTGGTGATACCGGACTTGCTGCCCAAACCACCTATAATTACTATGTCATTGCCAAAGACGGGTCAGGAAACAGCTCTCTACAATCAAATACCGCCTCTGCCACTACCCTGGCCCCGCCTACTGCTAACTCAGGCAGTATCACCGGCACTGTTTTTTCTTCCTCGGGTGGGACAGTATCCGGCACCAAGGTTTCCACCTTTGTATCAGGAAGCAAAAAAACTATCACTGCTAACTCATCCGGTATATATAACATAGCCGGTCTTCCCCAGGGAACCTATGCACTTAAGTTTTCAGCCAGAGGTTATGTTAACCAAACAGTAAATGTTACAGTTAATTTGGTTAATGTTATCCGGGATGTAACTTTACAAAAAAGGTAAAATATGGAGACTAAATCAGAAAAAGGCAATATCTTAATAATTTTAACTATCCTGGTAGTAGCTTCAGTTGCTGTATTGGGCTATCTATACATAAATAATACAGGCAGCATCAGAAATTTAATCCCATCTCAGAAACCACAAACTTCAATACCTGCTCCTATTACCCAGATTACAGCTGATGCCCAAATAACCATAACCAGAACCGGTTTTATACCTGCTACCATAACAGTTAAAAAAGGATCACAAATAACCTGGACTAACCAGGATAAGTTAGCACACAGAGTGGTCTCAGGCTTACCTAACCTGGACAGTGAAGAACCATTAAATGAAAATGACTCTTTCTCATATACCTTTGAAACTACAGGTACTTTTACCTACCAAAGCAAAGAAAATCCAAAATTCAAAGGTACTGTTATTGTTGAGTAGTTAAACTTCATCCTCAAACTCTGTTATCTTGGCTCGCAACCGCTACTTAAACCACCTTCAAAAAGTTCAAATTGACCAGAAGGGCAAGGGTTTTGATAAGGCTTACTTTGTGGGGTTGGAGAGGAAGTTATTGGCTGCGAGGATTTTATTGGTTCGGGATTCACGTTTGGAGTAGCCGGAGATGAAGACGGT
>CAZFZP010000060.1:0-2849 GCA_964523515.1 uncultured Gammaproteobacteria bacterium | reverse complement strand
CTGAGCTGATCTCTGTACTTTCAAAAAACTTTTCTGTGGAATATGTGGAAAAGGATGAGGTAGCCTTCATTCAAGAGATTCCAAATGATTCTTATTTTTCTAGTCAATGGGGACTTACTAAAATTAAAGCGCCGGAAGGTTGGGATGTAAGCCATGGGTTAAGTAGTGTTATCATTGCAATAGCAGATACAGGTATCGACGGCACCCATCCTGATTTAGGGTCGAAGATTTTAGCCTCAGTTGACTGCACGAAAACTTGTAATAGTGTTTCACCTACGGATTATAATGGTCATGGAACTCATGTTGCCGGTATTGCCTCAGCAATAACCGGAAACAGTCTGGGTGTTGCCGGTGTAGGCTACAGCAGCAGTCTTTATTCAGTTCAAGTGTTGGATGCCGAAGGATCGGGTTATTATTCCTGGATTGCCAACGGCATAATTTGGGCGGCCGATCACGGAGCAGATGTCATAAATTTAAGTTTGGGGGGGACCAGCTCTTCCACAACCATAAAAAATGCTGTCGAATATGCTTGGAATAAAGGGGTGGTAGTGGTGGCTGCTGCCGGGAATATTAATTCTTCCAGGGCATTATATCCGGCATACTACCCACAAGCTATCGCGGTTGCAGCTTCTACTCCCTCTGATACCAAAGCATCATTCTCCAGTTATGGATCCTGGGTTGATGTTGCAGCTCCCGGTTTAAATATCTTTTCCACCTATCCGGGTGGCAGATATATTAATTTATCCGGTACATCCATGGCTACCCCTTTTGTTTCAGGTTTAGCCGGGTTAATTTTAGGCTATCATCCGGGATGGAGTAACTTACAAGTAAGAAATAAATTAGAGTCCACAGCAGATTCAATTTCCGGAACAGGTACGTACTGGAGATATGGTAGGATTAATGTCTGTAAAGCCCTGGATTGTTCTACCCTACCTATTGAGGTTTCCCCGTCACCAAGTCCTACAATTATTCCAACTCCAACTCCCAGTTCTGCTCCATCTCCAACCCCTACATCAACCTTATCTCCTACTCCGACGCCTATTACAAAACCCTGGTGGTGTAAATACTTACCTACTCATCAATATTGTCAGTAGAAACTCGTGATATAATCTCACCATATGGCTGTTGGTGTTGTGATTTTAATATTAATGATTTCAGCATTTTTTGCCAAAACTGATTTCTTCAAAAGTGACCAACAAAAAAAGATCATGGGACAGCAACAGGAATTTTTGTCTGGAACGCCATCATCAACTCCATCTTCCACCCCTCCGCCTTCTCCCAATCCATCTCCCACTTCTGCCAAAAATTCACAAACTTCCCAAACTTCCGGATTATCTGATTTAAAATATCCATCATCAGATCAAAATAGCACTACTTCGGAAACTTTAATCCTTGAAAGTAATGATCACCCTGATTTGATCACCAGTTGGTATAAAGATAAAATTAGATCTTTAGGATTTAAATCCAAATCATTTGTCCAAACCAAAACCAATGGAAATATTTTAAATAAGCTGGTAGCAGCATCAGCAAACAGGGAAATTAGGGTGGAAATTAAAAAATCTGCAGATAATCCTACGGTTTCAGTCACAGTCACCCTACTTGATACTTGACATCCTTTGAACTGTTTTGTTAGTATGCTGTCAAACCTTTTATCTAATCTGCCCTGATAATTTCTGCCCCTAATCTGCCCCAATAATTTTATGATTTACAGAAACCTGGATTTTAGAAGAAAACTTACCTTCTTCCATAATAAAAAATTAATTATTGCCGGTGTGTTAATTATTGTTGCTATATTTGCTATTTTTATTTTAAAAAATACCTTATTAGCAAACAGAGGAGATAAAACCCCGGATGATTCAAGGATTTCTTTTCCGGAGGCAAAAGCAAGACAAGATATCAATAGGAATTTTTCATTCCCTCTTAAAAACCAAAAGGGCGAAGAAGTTAGCAAAATTGAATATTCAATACTGGACGTATCTTTGCAGGATCAAATTGTTTCCAAAGGAAAAAGTTATACTACTATTAAGGGCAGAACAATCCTTATCTTAAATCTTAAGATTACCAATCAGCACGATAAATCCATTGAAATTAATAGCAGAGATTACATTCGCTTATCTGTTAATGGTAATACAGAACTTTTAGCAGCAGATATTCATAACGATCCGGTTTTAATTCAGGCAACCTCCACCAAATATACCAGGTTAGGATTCCCCATATATGATACTGATAAGAATTTAAAAGTATTGGTTGGTGAAATAGGCGGTAATAAAGAAGAAGTAACAATATCTTTTTAATTAATACTATATAGAGCTTTATGATTTATAAAACCTTATTCGAAGATTTATTAACAATCCTAACCCATGTTTTTGAAAATAATATCTATGGTAGCGTGGAAATCTTTTTTGAAAAAGGTGTAGTTACCCAAATTACTCAAAGAACAATTAAAAAAGTACGCCACCCGGCTAATCACAATAATAATAACTATGATATTAACAAGAAAGAGACAGCAAGCAAACGTATATTATAGATCAATTTAATCTTGCCTATTGACAAGCAAAGTTGATCTATAGTATTAAATTAAGAGATAGTAAAAAGATAGACCGACCGCAAACGGAGGCTATCCCGATAAATTAATTTTTATCGGGAAGGCCTCCGTTTTTTGTTGCTTTCTTTTATTAGAAAGAAAAAACGGTTAATGAAGTGTGGTCGAATAGTCGACCGATCTTAGAAATGAAAGGGGGTGAAAATAATGGAATTAAAAAGAAAAATAGCATCAGCAGTAGCAACTGGTGCGTTGTTGTTTTCTTCATTTGCCACACCGGCATTTGCAGCCACAACAATAGAAATTA
>CAZFZP010000059.1:0-2950 GCA_964523515.1 uncultured Gammaproteobacteria bacterium | reverse complement strand
TATAATAGGTTATTTCCTGGTACTCTCTATTACCTAATCCAAGATCTTCTGACAATGATAGAATATATTGATAATCTACACCGTTAACTTCTTTAAATAAATCTTTTCCGTAAACCTTATTGATCCAATCAAGTGAAGCTTGATCCAAAGCTACTGGGTTATCAGAAATCATTATTCCAAGATTGGGGAGTAGAATGGGTTGTGTTTGGGATGCGCAATCACATAAACTGTTGATGTTAATTAAAAAATTTATATATATTCCTGATTTGCGGCCTGCTAGTCCATAAGCATAAACAGCTGTTTTTTCTTGGCTGATTTTGCTATCTCTTTCTGGAACTTCGATTGCCCCTTGCGGACAAACTGTGACACATTCCCCACAACCAATACATTTATTTTGATCAATTATCGTCTTTTGATTAATCTGTGAAATAGCTTTGGCTGGACAATTCCGTGAACAAAGACCGCAAAGTGTGCAAAGATCATGATTAACTTGCCCGGCGATATTAGCATGTAGTACTCTTTTTCCAGAAGGGGTAGCACCACCCATACCCAAATTTTTTAATGCTCCACCATATCCAAACAATCTGTGACCTTTGAGGTGTGAGATGCACAAAATGCTATCTGCTTCCATAAGTTCCTTTCCAAGTCTGATAGGTAGTTTTTTATACTGATTTTTTAATTTGGTCAGTTTAAATTCCGGAAAATCGTCGTCAGCTATTTCTATTGGGATATTAAGTTCACCAAATCCATGTTTTTTGGCTGTGTCAAGATGAACTTTTTTCTCATTTCTAAAACCGGTATAAAGTGTGTTTGTATCTGTTAAAAAACCATTAATCTTATTTTTTACCACCCAGTCAGTAATTGGTTTTAAAGTTTGGCCACGGATGGCATTTTCATTTCCCGGTTCTCCAAAGTGCACCTTAATAGCCACTCTCCCTTGTAGATCATCTCTGAACTTATCGAGTATGTCTTTCACACTTTGAGGATTTTCTTGATAAGTATCCCAGTCAATTCTGTAAACTTGTGCCTTCATGCCATCGATAATTATACTCTGTGTATTTTAAATGGAGTAGAGTTAAGATATCTTGTGCTTCTTAAGTTTTAGCTCATGAGCTACTAGGGAAATTGATTCTAAATCACCGAGTCTTTGATCTTGCTCTAAATCTTTATCAAAAATCCTATCTAATTTTCTTTCTAAACGATCAATATCAGTTTTTGATGCTAAAAATTCTAAGTCAGCTTTATCTGACTTTTCGTCTAGTTGGGGTAAAATGGTATTATTTACAAAGTTACTAACTTCAATAACAAGTCTCTTTTCTGAATCAGTAATTAGATCACCTATCTTTTTTAAATCTTCATCACTCATATAAAGTATATTATTATAACTGTACTTAATCAGCAATAACACTCATTTATATCAAACCAGTCTTAATCCACAATATTCCTAGGATCCGTTGCTATAACCCGGTAGAAGAAAGAAGACAGTGGTAAACATAATAAAACTGAGTGAAAAACAAAAAGATGTGAGTAAGCCAATCAATAAAGACAGAATAACTTTTACAAAGGTGTTCATTAAAAATAGTGTATCACAAATTGGTGGAGAAGCAGGTGGCATAGTCAGAAAAGCTCTTCTTAATGCAGCCGCACTACCACATGATATTATTGACGCCATCCTAACTGGTAAAACAGAATAATCTCCATCTATCTATTACGAAATATTAAATATTTTCTTAATGTAGTTCCAAATTACATTTAATAAATTATTGTTTTCAGGGATATCTTGATAATAAATAGGTGTTATTGTTTGAGTGGGATTTTTTACCCCAGTTTTTAGAAAAAGCAATGGATCTACCCAGATCTCATTTAAGGCTTCTTTGGTATTTTCATAGCCTTTAAAGTAAAGGTCATGACCCTTGTATATCGCAAAATGTAAATGTTTTCTCTCACCTCCAGTTTCAGTGCTAAATTGGTTACCAAGAATCGCCAGTGTTTGATTTGCTTGAACTTGGTCTCCAACCTTAAGATTTATGTTGAACAATTTAAGATGACCGTAAAGAACAGTTAAATCTGAATTGGTTAATTTTTCCAGGATTAAACCTCCATAACCCGTTACAGTACCCACAAAACTTATAGTTCCATCAGAAATAGCAAAAATTGGGACATTTGTGTTTTTTTCTTCAGGGAAAATCTCAAAATCTGTTCCTGCATGAAATCCTATAAACTGATTGGGATATAAATTCTCCTTACCAACATAAGATTTTTTATCAAAATACTGACCAAAAGATTTATAAGATGGACGTTCTAAGGTTTGAGATAGGGGATATGTAAATCCTTCTGCTAATATAAAAGCGGGGATATATAAGAAAAATGCTAGGGTAAATAAGAAATAAGTAATTTTCTTAAACACAACGCTATTTTAACATATAGAGTAACCCCGCTAGTACCTTAAACAGACTGATCAAGTTCTGTGAATTGTTCCTTCAGGAAGGTCTAAACTCTGAATTTGCCTATGCATTTGGACTAAGAGATGTATAATAAAGTTTATTAGCACCTTTAACTTTTAAGGATAAATTAAAGTATGGCAAAATATATGGCAATATGGTAATATATTTATGGATATATCTTTTGAGTGGGATGGGGATAAAAACGCTGACAATTTACAAAAGCACGGAGTCAACTTTGAAACTGCGCAATATGCTTTTATTGACTCAAAGCGTGTGATTGCACAGGATTTGGCGCATAGCAAGATAGAAAAGCGTTATTATTGTTTCGGAAAAGTGAAAGGAGGTGTTTTAACAATTAGATTTACCTACAGAGGTAACCATATCAGAATAATAGGTGCTGGTTACTGGAAGAAAGGCAAAAATATATATGAAAAACATAATCAAATACAGCAATGAACCAATAGAGGCAAGGGTAATAAATGATTTTTTACCCAGTCCTGAAGATT
>CAZFZP010000058.1:0-3179 GCA_964523515.1 uncultured Gammaproteobacteria bacterium | reverse complement strand
CAGGGATAATGTTAAGAAGACAGTCTAATAAACCCTTATCCCAGGTTTTTGCATTTGTCTGAATTTTAGTCTAAAATTCCAAAATTATGAAAAAAAGGCCATGGAATTATTATGCTGGCAATGGACTGATAATATTTGGGTTGTTATTACTTCTGACAATATATCTTCCAATAATTAAACTATTTTTACCACTACCTCATGCTGCAGCTGATTTTTCAGATACTAATAATACAATTTTAATACCTAAGATAAATGCTTATGCCCCTGTGATAAAAGAGGTGGATGCCTTTAATGAGGCAGAATACAGGGCTGCATTAAAAAAAGGAGTAGCACAAGCTAAGGGAATACCTAACTTTTATTTTGCCCATTCCTCTGATTCACCCTGGAATTTAACTTCATACAATACAGTTTTTTTAAGGCTTGGAGAGTTAAAAAATGGGGATGAAATAGTTATAAAAGATGAAGGGGTGGAGAAAAAATATAAGGTGGTGGATAAAAAAATAGTTTGGCCCTCTGATGTAAAAGCTGTAACGCAGCTTAGTGGGGATAAATTAATACTGCAGACTTGTACACCTATAGGGACTTCTTTAAAAAGGTTATTAATTTTTGCAGAGCCTGTTTAATTTAGCCTGACACCTTTAAGGTGGGTGCGTAAAATTAGAATGGATTGGAATGGCCTTGTCTGGAAATATTATTTTGTGTTACTGTTTATTTAATGGGTATTAAAAGTTTTTTGGTTATTTTAGTTTTGAGTGTAGTTGTAACATACCTTCTACCCTATGTTAATTTATTTCTGCCAATAAATGCTGATGGATTTGGATTTCCAATTAAATACGGGACATCCTCTTTCTTTGGGGGTTCGTCCTTTGATTTATTCGCATTTTTTATCGATGTTGTTTTTTGGTTTGCAGTTATCTGGGGGGTCTGGAAATTATTATCAAAAGTTTTTAAGCGTTAATATCCTGCTTCTAATATCCCATTATTTGTCTGAAGATACAAAAGTATTACTCCATTTTTTGTTTCTGTTTTAGTTTTCTTACCTTTTTCTGTAGTTATGATGGTGGATTTGTTTTTGGATGAGTTATAGGTTGATGTTATGATTTTATCATTTAAGAAGAGTGATTGGGTGAGACTTTGCATTTTGCCTGTTTTAGGATGAAAAGCAGAAACTACCTGCAGTGAATTATTTAGGTAATCAGTTAAGCTAATTTTAGTTCCTGCATTTTTTAATTCATAGTTTATGAGAGTTGAGTTTCCTGCATTGTCTGTAATTAATGCTTTATTTACTGGTATCAGGTCTGTTTTGGCACTGGTTGTATCATCTACACCTATAATTTCAATCTTTTTACTATCTAAACTAAATATCACTTTGACTTCAGGAGGGTTTAGGTCATAGTTTGAATTTCCAGTTAAAGTGGAGAAGGGGGTAACTTGAGAACTGTTAACTTCTATAACTGGAGGAGTATCTGATAGGGTATCAAAAATTGTCTGGGCTTGTGTAGTTGGGACAGGGATGTCTTTGTAAAGAGTAGTTTTTTCTATTAAATCATTAGCATATTCCCTAATCTTAAAATCAAAAGTCCCTTCACCTGTTGATTCAAATTTAATTGTATAGATTCCATCATTGGGTAAAAAGATAAATTTAGCATCATCTAGGGTGTCATAAGCAGAGCCTGGGATATTTGCTTCAAAATCACCATTTGGCAGAGGGCCAATGTGGTTATTATTGGAATCATAAATATGGATGTTTACAGGTGAGTGTACTGAGAGCTGGAACCCATTTAATTCAAAAGGTGCGTTTGCGGTCTCATCTGGTAAATTGCTGTCATTGTTTAAAATATTTAATGCCAGGTTTAGGGCAGGGCCGTTCCCTACCAAACCGCTATGGCTTTGCTTGGAATAATATAATTTAGCAGGCCCTTTTAATGATAAATTCCTCTCAGGGTCATCAATTGAAGCGCTGAATAAAGGGACTGTATCATCACCATTTATCATGATTTCATCCTTTTTAGGAATTTTAGTTCCTAATAGTCCAATTGAATATTTTTCAATTATTTGTCCAAGGGTTGGGATTCCTGACCCTGCAATTATAGTTGTATCAACACCATTAGTATTAGATAAGTTGTTATCTAAGTTGTGGAAGCTTTCAGAAGGATTAAATAGAGAAGTGTTGTGTCCTAAATTAGTTAGAAGTTCTTTTGTCTGGGTATAGTTAAGGTCACCGGTAATATTATTTTGGTCAATATCCCTTTCATCTTTGAAAGGGACTGGGTGGAGGTTATCATTGCCCGGATAAAAATTAAAGTATTTTTGGGTCGGTGCTAATTCAAATCCTCCCGCCATATTATGGAAGATATCTCTTAATTCGGAAGGAGTTAACCCTAAACAAATAGGTTGCTGAGGAATATTCTGTTTAGTTATGCAAATTCCATAATTTAAGGCCTTTAGAAATTCAGTTGATCCAAGGTGTGGAGTACCGAGAGTGATCAGTTTGCTAACTTTATTTGCTTTGTCGGGATTAGATATATAATTCCTGGCTACTAATCCTCCCATGGAGTGGGTAACAATGTCCACTTTTTCTGCCCCTGTTTGGGTTTTTATATCCTCTACTTTTTGGTCGAGTGAAGATGATGTTAGGGAAATATCTTTTCTCCAGTCATAGGGAAAAGTAAATAGATCCTGGTTTAATGTATAACCATTATCTATAAAGAAATCTAAAGTTGGTTGATAAGTACCCTCAAATAAATTCCCTGTTAACTCAAGGTTTGCTTCACTGGTTTGGCCATCAGGTTTTAACCTTAAGATATCAAAATAATCATCCTCCCCTAAACTGGCAGCCTCACCCTCATTAACCCAGACTTTTTCATCTTTTGGATAAGCTTGGCTGTATTTCCCTCCATGTCCATCATCTTCATTCCAGATTCTATCTTCTGCAACTTTTAACTCAGACCCGCCTATTCCTGGTATAAAAATAAGTGGGGTTTTAGGGATAGGGGTTGGAGTAGGTGAAGGTGTAGGAGTGGGTGTTGGGGATGGATCCGGTGCTCCATTATTAACCAAATAAAGTCTGCTACTAAAAACTTCAAAACCACAAATATCATACAGTTTTACCTTTACTTTATTTACCCCTTTTGCAAAAATCCACCAGATATCTTCTGGAGGATGTGCCAAAAGAAAGT
>CAZFZP010000057.1:886-3189 GCA_964523515.1 uncultured Gammaproteobacteria bacterium | reverse complement strand
AAGACTGGCATTCGCGGTCGGTCGAAACCTTAGGCTAGTCCAGTCATCGTGATAAAAGTATATTATCACAGATTGTCCCAAAACGCAAATTCAGATTGATTTCAAAAGACATAGTTTTGTGCGTAATTTCTATTACTCGGTTTTAGAATTTCAGGATTAAAATCTTTTGGTTCGCTCCTGTTCGACTAGTACGTACTTTAGCCCTTTTTAAGAGGGTGGCAAATGGCTCTTTGGCTTGATAAGACAACACAAAGTCTATAATTCCTAAAGTCAGAAACTTGTGCTATGATACAAAAGATGGAAGATTGTATTTTTTGCAAAATTATTAAAGGTGAAATTCCAGCAGCTAAGGTTTATGATGATGATAAATACCTGGCTTTTTTAAGTATTGCCCCGATCAATCCCGGACATACTTTAGTAATTTCCAAAAGACATATTGGTTACTTTTTTGATCTGGAAGATCAAGAGATTGGTGATATTATGGTGGTAAGTAAAAATATTGCCCAAGTTTTAAAGAAAGCCTTTAACCCTCAAACCGGAAAAATTGGTATCATGGTAGCAGGAGGAGAGGTCCCTCATACCCATGTCCATTTAATTCCCATGGATCATGAGACAGATTTGGATTTTAAAAGACAAAAACTGGACACTCCTTTTACAGAAATTCAATCAAACGCCCAAAAAATCAAAGAAAACCTTTAAGAAATCTCTTTGCCTATTGCTTGGGAGATATGGGTGTAGCCATCTGCCTTTAACAGTTTTACCAGTCCCCTGTTGATTTCACCAATTACCTGGGGACCTTCAAAGATCATGCCAGTAATTAACTGAATTAGTGATGCCCCCAGTTTAATCTTTTTATAAGCATCCTCAGCTGAAAAAACCCCTCCGCAACCAATAATAATATATTTACCTTGAATTTTTTGATAAAGGTGAGTAATTAACTCATTGGCTAAATCCTCCACAACCTTACCGCTTAAACCTCCTTTACCTTCTCCGGGAATTTCTTTTTCCCTTATCTTTAATCTTTGATTCATCCTGTCTTTGGTTAAATTAGTACAGATAAAACCATCAACCTGATGTTTCCCCACCACTTTCAGTAGCTCATCCACCTCCTCTTCTGAGATACAGGGAGGAAGTTTTAAAAACACCGGCTTGGAAGTTTTAACTTTATCTATCTCATCCAGCAGTAAATCTAACTTTTTAGGCTCAGTAAAAGGCAGGCCTCCATAAGCATTAGGGCAGCTGATATTGATAGTAAAGTAGCTGCCAATAGTGGTAAAACTTTGATAAGCCTTTAGGTAATCAGCAATTCCAGCTTTAGTCTCCACAGTTTCCGGGCAGTTGGTTTTAGCGATACTCGTCCCCACCGGGATCAAAAAATTTTTCTTTCTAAGCCGGGAAGAGATTATTTCACAGCCTTCATTTTTTAAACCATAGTAAACAACTAGACCTTTTGATTTTTTAAGCCTCCACAGCCTGGGCTTGGGGTTTCCTTCACAAGGTTGCCCGGTAATGGATCCGACTTCAGCAAAGCCAAACCCTACCGAAGGTAAGATATCAGTTAACCTGGCATCCTTATCAAACCCGGCTGCCAAACCAAGAGGATTTTTAAAATTGATACCTAAAATATTCTGCTCTAAAGCCGGACTGGAATAATTAAATAAAAGTGAGGTTAAACTCCTGGTTAAGGAATTGTTTCCCAAAATTTCCCCTACTTTGGTTATTCCGTCATGGATTTTTTCTGGCTCCACCAGGAAGAAAATCCTTTTTAGAAATTGGGTGTAAAGGAGATGGATTATTTGATTTCTTAGAGCAATAAACAAATCGTTCATTCCTAACCCTTTTTACAGCTACAATGCTAAATAGTTATAACACAAAAAGAATTAAGTAGACAACCATTTCACTTGCTCTCTTACCCATTTACTACAACTATTTAGCTTCATTTTTAATCACGGATGATAGGATGTGAAAGCACAAGGGAGGTGAAGATTATGGCTCAACAACGAAGAGGTTTTGCTTCTATGGATCCTCAAAAACAAAGAGAAATATCCAGAAAAGGCGGTAGGAAAGCTCATGAAAAGGGTACTGCTCATGAGTTTAGCTCTGAGGAAGCCCGGGAAGCAGGAAGGAAAGGCGGTTCAAGGTAACTACAACTGATATACTTAAGTAGGGTCTTTTTGGACCCTACTTTTTAAGGGGTTAATATTTGATTCTTAAAGATAAATTTGGCAATTTCTTCACTAATAAAATAAACCCCATTAGGTGAGGGATGGATAAAGTCAATACTGCTGATATAATCTAGCTTG
>CAZFZP010000057.1:0-876 GCA_964523515.1 uncultured Gammaproteobacteria bacterium | reverse complement strand
CTTGATCGTTATTTAGGGATTTTTGATAAATATTAATTAGCGGGATATGGTGACTGTTGGCATAACTAATGTGGTTTTGAATATAAGCGATCCTTTCTTCTACCCAGCGGGTTCTTTGTTCCTGGCTTAGGTCTACCTTCCCCTGGCCATACTGGGACTTATGGGGGGCAATGGTAGCTACAAAAATAATTTTGGCACTTGGATTGACCCTGGTGATAGTTTCTACCATCTTATCCAGGGCAGAGGTTTGTTTTTTTAGGCCTTCTTCTAAAGGAAACTGGGATAAAGGGTTGTGGCCAAAAGATTCGATTAAAATTAAATCAAAGGCAATATCTAAAATGGGGCGGAAAGTCCGGCCATAAAAAGTTTCATACTCCAACCTTTCCTGAGCTGATAAGATATTGGTTGAACCAAAACCATAGTTTAAAACTTCAAAAGATTGCTCCGGGTAGTATTTTTTAAGATATGCCCTCAGCTCATCACTATTACCCAAAACTTCAGTCATGGAATCACCCAGTAAAACTATAGTGTAATCTTGAGGATATTTAACCTTGGTTCTGCCCTCAGATATAATTTCACTGGGTTTTTCAGTCTGTTGGGTGGAAATTCCTACTCCTAAAATCTTCCTCTCAACTTTTTGAAGGACATTAAAATGGAAAAATAACGCTGCACCTAAAAATAGGGTAAGTAGTAACAAACTGAGAAACTTCTTATCAAATAACACACAACGATTATGACATATTAATCTCAGAAAATGATAGGCCTGAATCTAGCTTATAACTACCATTAAGGATTAAAACTGGATAGAATAGCTGTATGTGATTAATTTTTGCCATACTTACTGCGATCCTCTGGGGAGTTAGTATTGCCCTACTT
>CAZFZP010000056.1:2685-3599 GCA_964523515.1 uncultured Gammaproteobacteria bacterium | reverse complement strand
TTACAAACAGAACATTGTAATAAAAATAATTGTCTGTTACCTTTTTTGGCCATGGAGGAATTTTACATGTTTGAACAGTAATTTTGCAACCCCGAAGAAGATTAAAGCATATAAAGCCCCCATTATTACATCAATTACGTAGTGTTCTCCCAGATAGACAATTGAAGCCCAGGATAGCAGCACATAAGGGATAAAAATAAGCCCCCTAAGCCCAAAAAAAGCCATTGAGTAAAGCAAAACCAGCATTGGATAAGCTGCATGCATGGAAGGGATGGCTGCTACTTGATTAGGATTAATCTGATGGTAAATAGTAGGTAAACTGATTTTTTCCGGGAAGATATTTAAGGTTTGGTCAATCACTTTAGATACTCCAAACAGGTAACCTTTATCTGCAGCCATCCAGGGTGGGGCAGCCGGATAAATTATATATGTAACCCAGCCTGCATAGGAAAGTAGTAAAATAGCCACTACAAACTGCCTAAAATGGATTTTATTTAAGTTCCACAACAGGAATCCAAAAGCCAGTGGTAGGGCAAAGTGCAGAAAATAAAAAATAGTGGCTACAAAATCATACCATCTTAGATTATCCGATTGGTAAAAAAGATACTGCAGATATTCAGTAGGAATAACCCCAAAGATCCATTTATCTGCTTTATAAAGTTCCACAAAATGAACTCTGGTGGATAAATTATCTGCAAAACCTCTGAGGAAATCATAAGCTATCAGGATAAACAAAAAAGGAATCCAGTCCAGTAAAAACTGCCTACTTCTTTTAATTAAAAGGGCTGCCACCAGTAGGATAAAAGCATACCTGTCAGGGGCAATTCCAATCCCTTGCCAGATCATGACTGCAGTCATGCCCAAAATATACAGGACAAATAGGCTAATATAGAAAACTTGGTACATAAAAATAT
>CAZFZP010000056.1:0-2675 GCA_964523515.1 uncultured Gammaproteobacteria bacterium | reverse complement strand
AAAAAAATGGAGCCGAAGACGGGAATCGGACCCGTGACCTCGTCATTACCAATGACGTGCTCTACCACTGAGCCACTTCGGCATGTTAAATATTATAACTCATTTTTTAACTTGAATTGAAGATTAGATCTGAATATAATAATGGTCTATGATCGCAGTAAGTAGAGAAAATCCCAGTTCTGGAGTAACAGATTACTCAGGAGAAAAAGCTGGTCTAGTCCCAGTGCCTCTTAAGCTGGATGTTCCTGGATTGCAAGCTACAGAAGTTAGAGGTGATGGGTTTATGATTTTTAGAGATAATCTGGAGGATCGGACAGTTCAGGCAGCTTTGGAGGGAGAATTAAAAAGGAAACCTTATCTTTTACAACTTTTAGCAGATGTAAAAAATGGAGACAAACGGGCAATAGCAGTTTTATCAATGGGTAGTATTTTAATTATGGTTGCAGCAGCAGGTACTGTTTTTGAGCTGACCCGGAGTGGTCATGCTACCAAACTTGCAGATCTGATTAAATTCCCTAAAAGATGAGCCGATGATCGGGTATGATCCGATAACCTATAGTTTACAAAACTATTGCTCTATCCATTTGAGCTACATCGGCAACCATAATATTATATCAATTTTGGAATATCCCCGCAAAAAACGGGCTGGAGTTAAAATCTAAAATCTTAATAAAAAATAATTTCTCCCTACAGTAGTCGTCAGTCAAATTTCTTCCTCAGGAATCCCAGGTGGGTGTTCTGGGACGTACCATAACAGTACATCCACGGTGAACTTCCTAAAGTAAACAAATAGTGAAGAAAAATATTTGACTTTAAACGTGCTAAGTAGGGATCTTAAATCCCTGCGAAGACTATCTCTTCTAAGGGACGACCTTTTTAGGTCATTTTTAGTATATTACTTTTACCTCTTTTTGTCAAGATTTAAAATCCCAATAATCTGGTGAATATAGCCATGAAAAAGCCTAAAATAAACTGTAGAAATCCTCCGGCAAGCAGTATCATTAAAATAATAAATCCATAGGATTCCAGTTTTTCAAACTGCCTGGCTAAATTATATGGCAGTTGTGATAACAAAATCTTAGAACCATCAAGTGGAGGGATTGGCAATAAATTAAATACTCCCAAAATCAAGTTTATATATGTTCCATAACGTAAAATTTCACCAATTAAAGCCGGGAAAAGGATGGGGATGGCATCAAGTAGGTGATATGTGATGGCAAAAATGATTGCCAACCCAAAATTGGTTAAAATGCCTGCTGCAGAAACAAACAGTTCCCCTTTGCGCAAATTAGAAAAATTAAGCGGATTGACCGGTACGGGTTTAGCCCATCCCAGCATAATTCCTGTTTGGGAAAAATAAAATATCAGCGGTACTAAGATTGTACCAATCAGGTCAATATGGGGTAATGGATTTAAGGTTAGCCTGCCTGCACGCTGGGCAGTATAGTCTCCAAATTTTTTTGCCACCAGGCCATGCATTACTTCATGAAGAATCACAGAAAATAAAAGGATCAGCAAGGGGATAGATTGAGACAGCGCAGCTAGAAATTGTGAATCCATTATGGTATAGTTTACCATATGCTAATGTGTTTTAGGTGTGGAAAAAGTAAACATACCTTGAATTTCTCAAGGCACAAAAAGGGGTCCTCTGGAGCCGGAGGTACCTGGGCTTTGCGTGGCCCTATTCATTCTAGGATTCAAAAGCCTAATTTACATACATACAAAGGGGATAAATACTGCACTAAATGTCTTAGGGTAGTAAAGACTCCGTATTCTGCTTTTAAAACAGTAGAACAATATGGCAGAATCGGAAACTAAATACCGCAGAAGACGCCAAGAAATACATCCAGGTGTTGTTTGTGAAATTTGTGGTAAAAAATGTGATTTTCTTCCCAGTCATTTAAGACTGCAACACCAAAAATCTGCTCACGAATACAGATTAGATTTTGGTTTAGGTAAATCTACTCCCTTGCACTCAGAGACTTATTCAGAGATGATGAAAGGCTTATTAAAGCCAGCTTCTATAGAGCAAATCCGTAATGCCAGTAGGACTTGGATCAGGTCAATCCATCCTGCTATGTCTGACGGAAGGTTACCATTCCGTAGGATGTTTTTGCCAATTTGCATACCCAATGGTGTGGGAGAAACTAGGATAGTAACCCTTAAACCACCTGCTAAACTAATTTTAGAAGAAGATTTATCGCAATTTATAGCAGAGCGTAATAGTGCCTAACTTGACAGGCGAGAAAACTCATAGTAAACTTATCATTAGTTAATCCACGCTAAAGGCGTGGTTTTTGAAAGAAAAAAATGAAAGAAAGATTTAGAAAAGGCCAATCCGGCGGACGGAATCAAGTAACCCCGAAGCTAATAAGGGTTGATGGTAGACCAGTACTTGTTCAAGATGCCTCTTTGGTGTTTAATTCTATTGATGTCCAAAGAACCATTGGCGAGGAGCATATTTTAGACCGTAATAATTGTGGAGTAGTTGGTACCAAGGGTTCTCACTCTATTAAAGCAACCACCTATGATTCTAGTGAGCCTTTTTCTTCTCTTAAAGATTCAATCTAATTGGAAAATTAGGATATCCATTTAAAAAGTCTTTTTTACTCATAGCCTTTTTACCTTCAATTTGTATGAGATTTCCAGGAAGAAATTTTATAATCTTGAGATCC
>CAZFZP010000055.1:0-3791 GCA_964523515.1 uncultured Gammaproteobacteria bacterium | reverse complement strand
ATTTTTTGGAGTTCTAACATGGCTGTATAGGTCGGCAGGATAAATAATCTGCCTTTTAAGCTATTCTGAACTTTCTTAAATGCTTTTTCTATGTTTGGTTCCACATTGGATGTGGTAATTTTAAACCCAGCATATTTTAATCTAACAGCTAAATCAAAAGCTCTGGTACCAGAAACGTAAATCTTTAGATCCTTCGCTAATCGCTCAGGATGACACAAAAGTTCAAAATTAGAATCCCAGATCCAGGACACATCAGTTCCATCTGCCAAATTATCATTTAAAGCTAAAAGTAATCCGTCTCCTTTTTTAAACTCAGAAGAGAGAGTTTGAAAAACTTGGGTAGCTCCGGTAGGATTCTTGATAAGAAATATAAAACCTTCCTGTTTACGATGCAACCTTCCAGGTTGCAAGCTAAACTTTTCTACTCTGCCAAAAGCTGATTTAAAGTTAGATAGTTGATTGGTTAATTGGTTAATTGGAATATTTAAAAAAGAAGCAGTAGAGATGGCAGCTAAGGCATTGTAAATGTTGTAAATTCCAGGAAGAGGCAGATTAATAGTTAATTGATAATTGGTAATTGGTAATCGGAAGAAACTGCCAGATAAGCCATTTAACTTAACATTTTTAGCTTCTAAGTCTAATTTTCTGTTCTCTTTTTGATGATTTAAACCCTCCCCAGCAATTTTATAGTTCTCTACTCCAAATGAATAAATTTTCCCTTTAAAACTCTCAGCTAATTTTAGTAAATTATGGTCATCACCATTAATAATTGCAATTGCCTTTGGATCCAGTTTTGCCAAAGTGTTGCTCCATCCTTTAATTACACTATCCACCTCCCCATATCTATCTAATTGGTCTCTAAAAACATTTAAAAATACCATTAAATCCGGTTTAATCTTGGGAGCTACAGTTTGAAAAGCTGCCTCATCTAACTCCCAGATTCCTAGATCCACCTTCCCACTCGTCAAGTGGGAATACGAATTAATTAGAGCTGATGCGATGCCACGCTCTAAATTTGATCCAGTATGATTCCTGATTACTTTTAATCCTTGACTCTGGGCAAAATGAGCCAACATCCTAGCAGTGGTAGTTTTACCATTTGTTCCAGTAATAATAATATTTTTAGGAATCTTCTTAACTAAACCTTCTACTAAATTTGGTTGTATTTTTAGAGCATATAATCCGGGTGCTGCAGCTCCCCCACCAATTTTGAGAGTTCTGGAAATGAAAGCAATAATCTTTCCAGCCAAAATGGCAGCTAATGTTTGCATGTAGAGATTATATACTTTTTTGGGCAAACTTCTCCAAATCTTTCATAAAGTAATCTACTTTTCTGCCCCAAGAATAAGATGCAGCATATTTTCTATTCATAGCATAGGGATCTGTCAGGCCTTTGTTAATATAATCTTCTTTTAAACCACCAGTAACTGTAAAAATTCCATCCCTCCATGATTTGAAACCAAACCTAGAATCAGAAGTATAGATTGCCCAACCATAAGCATTGTACCCACCAGGAATAAATTTACCAAAGGTAGATTCTACCCCGGCAATAGCTGGAACTAATTTCCAGTCCACATCATAAGTATCAGCAGCATCAATAAAATCCTGAGCATGATATTGCAGTGGAGAGTTATATTTAGCAAAATAGTTGGATAAAATTTGAGCCCTTTGATCTAATTGTCTTGATTCAAAACTTGGAGTTTTTTGCTCAAGGTTTATCTGACCCTGGGCAGGGCTAGTTAGGAAAAGGAATATTAAAGACAGTAAAATTATTCTTTTTGTTTTCATAAATTTTTCATTTTCAAGCTTGGCTTATAAATTTTTGTCCTATCAAAAAATCCTGACTCTGGTCACAGATATCAGGATTAAGTGCAAATTATAGCAGAAAATGGTCAGAATGTCAAACTATCGGATATCTTCCATGAAGCTGACTACCCCCTTGGCCCAGGTACCACCTATGCTCAAAGATGAGGGGGTATATTTGGCCATAATCTGATTTGGGGTTTTTAAGCCTTGGTCTATATAATCTTCCTTCAATCCCTTGCCTACTCTTTCAATAGCTTCATCAAAGTTAGCAAACTTTAAAACTTTATCGCCATAAATACCATAGCCGAAAGGATTTTTAGAACTGGGAATAATCCTTTTTCCGCCGTTTGATTCCTGCATAGAAATTGCTGGCAGCAGTCTCCAATCTAGCTGATATTTATCCGCTACTTTAATAAAAGTACCTGCATTATCTGCTAAAGGGGAATGGTGCTCTTGAAAAAAGTTTTCTATAATTTTAGTCCGGCCATCCTGAAAATTAATTTCATCTGAGCTGGAACTGGTAGAGGCAGGAAGGGCAGCATATAATTTAAAATCTGAAGAGACTGGTTCCACTACTTTAGGGGTAGCTAAAAAGATTAGTAAAAATAGAGTGAATATTAAGGTGGTAAGTGTTGTCCCAAACCAGGCCAGCACTAAATTCATCCCACTAGGTGAGTATTGAAGCATATCCATCTGCTTGCATAAAAGTTAAACAGCTTTAAAGGTTTTTGTCAAGTTGTAGTAGCACCTCTGCTAGTTTTTGAGGATCATGTCTTAATAAGTGATTATTATCTGTATGACCGGCTAAGTTGGCTCTAATTATATGAAGCTTTGGCGCTAACCTCAGACACTCTTCATCATCAATCTCTACAGGTACTTGACCTTCTTGGCGGTAATCTTCTAAAGTTGTAGGTTTCAGATGGTTATCATTTACCACCATGGCGTTTAGTCTACTACTTTCACCCAAATATCTAAGTAGTGGTTTTAGATGGTCAGAGGCTTTTATAAAATCATCTGTCTGCCCTCTCTCAGTCATAATGTTTAAAATAAAGACCAATTGAGCTCTTGATTTCATTATGCTTTCTGTTACCCCTGGTACCAGTAAATGAGGTAAAATACTACCAAATAAACTGCCCATTGATAAAACAATTAAATCTGCTTCCTGCAAAGCCTCCAAAGCTGCCTTATTTGCTCTTGGTTTATTAGTAAAATAAATGCTGTTTATCCGGTCTTGAGGGTTAAAATCCGGTTTTGACCATCTGGTATCAATGGCGTCTTCTCCCACTATTTCAGTGCCGGATTGGCTGGTGGCGGTAAGTATTAACTGGTTTAAGCTAACCGGAGCGATCATACTTCTGACACCAAATAATTTCCGTGCAGCATCCAATCCTTTATCATGCCCCTGATGACTTTTTTCTAAAACAGAGATCATTAAATTTCCCACACTGTGCCCGTTTAAAGTTTTTCCTAATCCTTCCACCCTATTGTTAAATACTTCTAAAGCAATTTCTCTTTGTTCATCATCTTCCATTAAAGCTATCAGACAACGCCTGGCATCTCCTGGTGGTAATACTCCTAAATCAGTCCTTAATCTGCCTGAGCTGCCTCCATTGTCCCAAGTAGTGGGTATAGCAGTAATGAATTCTGGTTGGTTCATTCCGACTATACCTCTTAGCACATTAAACATGCCAGTGCCACCTCCTAGCGTAGCAACCCGCATTTGATAAGGAAATTCTTTTTCTTGAGGTGACATAAAAGCTATTTAGAAGCATATCACAAGTAGTCAAGAGGCTGCAAAAATCGGTTAATTATTGTACAATGCTAGGGTAATTAGCCGGAGTGATGGAATGGTAGACATGCAGGCCTCAGAAGTCTGTCCCTGGCAACGGGGGTGGAGGTTCGAATCCTCTCTTCGGCACTTTATGCCGGGGTGCTGAAATTGGTAAACAGACTACCTTGAGGTGGTAGCGCCCGTAAGGGCTTGC
>CAZFZP010000054.1:0-3795 GCA_964523515.1 uncultured Gammaproteobacteria bacterium | reverse complement strand
TTCAATCATGATGGCTATTATAGCACCAACTTTTCCATCTCTCCCCAGTTTGGGCCAGATTTAGGCTTTTTCAAATTCCTCTTTTGTAACTTTTGATTCTCTTAAAATCGATGAGAAAGTTCCCCTTGGTAAATGCTTAAGATGAAACGGGATTACAGCTCTAGTTTTAGTTTCTGGATTGTATAAGATTTTATGGCTGCCACTTTGTCTATCTTCTATAAATCCTAATTTTTTGTATTTTGCCAAAACCTGTTTTGGGGTATAAACCTTAGGCATGCGTATAAGGGAATTCCAAATCAATGGAGCCGATAAAAGATTTATTGTCAGTAGGGATAGCTTCTTTGTGAGATTTTAAACTCTCTAAATAGAGGTTAATTGCATCCTTAGCCATCTCTGAAGCTTGTTTTAGATCTTTTCCATAGGTCACACAACCTGGTAAAGAAGGTACGGTAACTGTAAATCCACCTTCAGGCTCTTCTGTATAGATCACAGTATATTTTAAAAGTTTAGTTTTAATCATGAAGAAATTATATCACAGACATTTTCTTTCCGATTAAGAACTTTTTGTCCCAAATTTAGCTTGGTTCTATAGTTAAATTTTTAACTTTTCCATCTCTCCCCAGTTTGGGCCTATTTTTAGATCAACTACTACTGGAACAGATAATTTCAAGGCATTTTCCATTTTTTCTTTAACCATTTTAGCAATCTCCTTGACAGTTTTAGGATCACATTCAAATAAAAGTTCATCGTGAATTTGCAAAATGAGTCGGCAGCTATCAGACCGTTCGCTTCGCTCACTGTCAGCTTTCAGACTGTCTGACGACCGGTACCAACCGGAGGTTGGTGGACTGACGACTGATAGCTCCCTATCTATCTCCACCATGGCTTTTTTAATCATGTCCGCAGCTGTGCCTTGAACTGGATGATTTATAGCAGCTCTTTCCCCTGCTGCTTTTATCATCCTATTTGCCATCTGAAGCTCTGGAATATACCTTTTCCTGCCCCACAGCGTTTCAACATATCCATGCTCATAACCAAACTGCAGAGTTTTTGCCATCCATTCCTGAATTTTAGGAAATTGAATAAAATATTCCTCTATATACATCCTGGCTTCTTCATAAGAAACTTTTAAGTTTCTGGAAAGTGCTCTTGGACCCTGACCATATAACGTTGCAAAATTCATAGTCTTACCAATACTTCTTTGCTGTTTTATAACTTCTTCAACCGGAATTTTAAATATTTTAGAAGCTGTTAACGCATGCACATCCAAGCCCTGCTTGAATGCCAATTTAAGCCCTGGATCATCTGCCAGATGTGCCATAATCCGCAGTTCAATTTGAGAATAATCTGCAGCCAGGATTATTTTTCCCTTGGGTGCAATAAAAGCCTTTCTAATCTCTCCACCTTCTTCTCCTTTAACCGGAATATTTTGTAAATTAGGATCTTTTGAGGAAAGCCTGCCTGTGGCTGCCCCTTCTACATTAAAAGTAGAATGAACTCTTTTATCCTCTTTTATATATCGGGGTAAAGAATCAATATAAGTAGAAACTAATTTAAAAAGTTGTCTATATTCTAAAAATAAAGGAATAACCGGATGAGCATCTATCAACTCATGTAAAGTTGCCTCATCAGTAGATCTGCCGGTTTTTGTTTTTCTGACAACCGGTAAATTTAATTCATCAAAAAGTATGACTGAGAGCTGCTTTGGACTGTTTAAATTAAACTGATGGCCTACTTTTGAGTAGATTTGTTTCTCAATCTTAACTAAACGGCCTTTCAGGTCTGCCCCTAATTTATTTAAAAACTTTAAATCTATTAAAATTCCAGTCTTCGTCATCTTTTCTAAAACCAACTCTACTTCCTGATCTAATTTTAAAGTGGCGGAAGGAGGCTGCCCCTGAACGCCGCGATCTCTAAGAACTTGCTTCGCAAGACCTTGCGACTTGAAGGTCTTAGACGAGCCGGAGGCGAGCGTATCCGAGTCCGCCAGAGGCGGACGCAGGACGCTTGCGGTAGAGAGCAAGTGAGCGGGGTTGCCGACTGAAGCACCTGGTATTCTTGCAATTAAACTTTTAAATTCTAATTCCTCAAATAAACTTCTGGCCTTTTCCCTATCAAAGTCATGCACTACACATTTATCTAAATCCAGCTTGATTGGAGCATTTAAATCTAAGGTGGCTAGTTTTTTACTCATCACAGCTGATTCTGCCCCTTGGGCCAATAACTTTTGCATTCTCTCTGGTAGAGTTTTTAAATTTTTAGGATCATAGATTTTTTCTACTGTGTCAAACTGGTGGATTAATTTGGTAGCTGTGACCTCCCCTATCCCCGGTACCCCCGGGATGTTATCTGAAGCATCACCAGCCAAACCTTTGTAATCTATTAATTGCTTGGGCATAAAGCCATATTTGGCCACAAACTCACTCAATCCATATAATCCCACATCTTGTAAAGTTTTTTTGGGCATTAAGACCTTAATGTTTTTATCAATCAGCTGCATGATATCCCGATCCCCAGTTAGGATAATAATTTCGAATTTCGAATTTCGAATTTCGAATTTAGCTTGCGTAGCAAGCGTCGCTATTAGATCATCTGCTTCATACCCAGATAAGGAAAATTCCGGAATATTCAAGGCTTGTACTACCTCAAAAACCCTTTCATATTGAGAAGTTAAGCCATCATCAGTTGGACCGCGGGTGGCTTTATACTGGGTATATTGTTGATGGCGGAAAGTAGGATCTTTTTTATCCCAGGCTACAGCTATAAAATCCGGCTTCAAATCCTCTAGAGCCTTAAGTAACATAGAGGTAAAACCATAAACTGCATTTACTAATTCACCTTTTTTGGTAGTTAAAGGTGGTGTGGCATGATAGGCCCGGTGCAAAAGGGCATTTCCATCAATTAAAATTAACCGTTTCATACCTAAGGGGTAGGTATTATTTTTTGGCTTTTTTCAATCAATTCATCCCTTAAATTAGTACGGGCAGATTCTTTGCATAATTTTACCCTCTGGGCTAAATCTTCCCTATCATTTTCACTTAAACCAGAAGTGCTGGCTTCTCTGGCCAAAAACTTGCAGGCAAAGGCTTGCCTTGAGGCAATCTTTTTTATTAATTTCTGCTGGGTCACTATTTCCAGCTTTCCCAACAAATCCCGGTTATGTTCTTCTGATCTTTCAATGGCAGCTAAAATGGCATTTTTAGCCTGAGGATTGCCAACTGTATCATAAACTCTTTGCAAAACATCTAAATGCCTGGCCACAGCTTCTGCCACGCTAGCCTGCAGTCCTGAATCTGAAACAGCCAATTTATTAACCCTATCCATATGCATATTGTATTTATTGATTACTGTTACCACCGGATCCTGTGTTTTGTTCTCTACCAGACTTTTAACCTCCCTAAGCCTTCTTTGGGCAAACTCTAATTCCCTATTAAGTTTAATTTCATCAGATCCTGATAAAATAGTTTCAATCTTTTCCCTTAAGGTTTTTAGAAAATATAGAGGTGAGTCGGGGTTAATCAAAGAGGTGCCAATATCTACTGCCCCCGGATCAGTCACAGAAGAAACTAAATCATCACTGTTTTGAGCTAAAATTAAATTACAACCAGCAGAGAGAAAAAGAGAAGAAGTTAATACTAAAACAGCTAAGACAATTGTAATCCTCATCTGCACACTATATTAAACTTCTAAGGAATGTGTGTCAAGATCACAGTCATAGTTGACAACTTCTACCTTAAGTCTGCATACTGAAAATGCCCTTTTAATATAATGGTAAGGGGGAATTTGATGGATAAT
>CAZFZP010000053.1:0-3797 GCA_964523515.1 uncultured Gammaproteobacteria bacterium | reverse complement strand
TTCTTCATTTGATGTTGTTGTTCACAATAAATCCTACCCAGTTAAACTACCGCTACCAGGCCTTTATCATATTTATGACTTTTTAGCAGCATTTTACACAGGACACGAGTTAGGCTTTGACACTAATAAAATGATTTCTTCATTAAAAACTTTCACCTCAACATTTGGCAGAGTTGAAAAATTACCTTTTGGATATATTTTTCTTATTAAGAACCCTGAAGGAGCCACCCAAGTTTTTAAAACAATAGCTCCAACCATAAAAGAGCAGGACAGAATACTCTTAGCTCTAAATGATAATTTAGCAGATGGTACAGATGTGTCTTGGATCTGGGACGGCGACTTTGAGAAACTCCTTACTCCGTCATTGCGACCCCGGACTAGATCAGGGGGAAGCAATCTCTTTGTCTCCGGTTCCCGTGCCCAGGACATGGCACTCAGGCTAAAATATGCAGGCTTTGAACCTAAACAAATTATAGTAGATCCAAGCTTGGAAAATGCCCTCAGACAAGCTAGAAAGGGCCTCAAAGGCACCCTTTATATCCTTCCTACATATACTGCTATGTTAGACTTACAAAGGATATTGGCTAAAATAGGGCTTAAGAAGGAGTATTGGAATGAGAAATGAAAGCGAGAGCATCCGCTCTCCAGAACCACCACAGGAACCTATCCCAAAAAGGCCTTTAGTAGAAGCGTTTGCTCTTTTGGCAACAAGTTATGTCGGTATAAGCATAATAGCCAGCGGTCATGTTGTTGAAGGAATAGGCACATTAGCATTAACAGCAGGTGTTTGGGGAATACTTGCCACGAAAGAATCATGAAACTAGTAATTGGTTATTTATATAGCGATTTAATGAATATTTATGGGGATACAGGCAATATTATTGCTTTAACTAAACGTGCAGAGTGGAGGGGGATTGATGTGGAAGTTAAACATATTTCCATAGGTGATAGTTTGAAGCCAGGAACTGTTGATTTATTTTTCTTTGGCGGGGGGCAAGATCAAGCACAGATAGAAGTGGCCAAGGACTTACAAAAAAAGGCTACAGTCTTAAAAGCAGAAGTTGAAAAAGGAGTACCTATTTTGGCTATTTGTGGGGGATATCAATTACTGGGAGAATTCTACCTGCCTCGACTTGCGTCGGGCAAGGCGGGCAAGCCTCTTCCTGGAATTAATATTTTCCAGTCTTATACAGAAGCATCAAATGATCGTATGATTGGTAATATTGTCATCCAAACTCAATTTGGTAAATTAGTAGGGTTTGAGAATCATTCTGGTAAAACTTATTTAAAAAGGGGTGCTTTGCCCCTTGGAATGGTTATAAAAGGTTTTGGGAATAATGGTAAGGATAAAACTGAAGGCTGCATTTATAAAAATGCCATAGGATGTTATATGCATGGAAGTTTACTTCCAAAAAACCCAGTATTAGCTGATTGGCTCCTTAAAAAGGCTTTAGAAGTTAAATATAGAAAAGACATTACTCTTAAGCCTTTAGATGACTCCCTGGAATCCTCAGCCCATCAATCTGCAGTCCAAAAATTCAGCTAATCTGGTAGTGCACCATCTGGAACGATGTTGGAACCTACCTAACATCTCCAGATAATTCCAAAGATAAAACTGCTCTCATTATAGCCATTAATCATTTTAAGGAAGAGGAGATGAATCCAAACCTATAGTTTGATATAATTATGTTATGGCCACTGAAAACTTATTAAATACAGCGGAATTTGAAAGCCTTACTAAAACTTCTAATCTTTATTTAAGGGGCTCTTACTTTCATATAGGTCTTGGTTCAGTTATTAATACAAATGATAAATTAATTCCTAGAAATGTATTAAACGGAGAACCATTTGATAGAAGTGGCTATAGAGAAGATCCCGATTATTATAGAGTTTGTACGGCTAATGGAGATATAGATAACCTAGCAGCCTTTTTGGTAGGTTTAAATGCTAGAGTTAGAGTAAATGGTAATGATTTAATTAAATCTGCAAGATTTTATTGTGATACTTTTGCAGATGAATATGCTATTGCTGTATTTAAAAGCCAAAAACCCTCTTCGCGTAGCTTACATGATAGTGGTTCTGGTTATTTGGAATTTGGTCAAGACGGTAAAATGGTCCCTATGCAAACCTTCAATCATGCTATACCAATATCTCAACGAATTTCTATACCACGTTTGTCTTTTACTCCTGGGCAAACTTCTTTATTAGATGTAGAGGGAGTAAATTTTTTCAAAGAGCATATAGAAGGACACCCACATGCATTCATATGGGGAGAAATTAATAGAAGAGATTTCTCACAAGTTTATTTAATGTTTAGAGAACAAGAATTAGCAGTAAAAAGGGTTCTGTTAGAATATTATTTTGGGCAAACTAAAAATAGATAAAGAGTAACTTACCCAACAGAGGAGTTGAACCTAAATTTGAAGCTAAGTTTGTTAAATCAGAAAATTATGAGAATTTTTAGCTTCAAAAAAATATTGTGCCAGGAACAGGAGTTGAACCTCCACAACTTTAGCCTCATTTTGTGATATAATTAACTAATGTACAACTGGTCTACTGATGAAGAGGAGTTTAAAAAAAGTAATCCTAAAAAGTATAAATTGTGGAGAATTACACAGCTTATAAATTATGGTTTAGATGGGGAAAAACTAGATAGGGAGGAGGTTAAAAAAGCCTGGCCTAAAATCAAGGATAAACTTGATCCATATAAGGCAAGAGCTATAGAATTTATATTATGGGGAAAAGTATACTCACTACCAAACAACTTAACTTTCTGGAACTGGTCTCCAACGACAAACAAATAACCAAACGCTTTTACTTTACTGGTGGAACGGCATTAGCTGAGTTTTATCTTCAACACCGTTTATCTGAAGATATTGATTTATTCACTGAAATTGAAGAAGTAAATCAAAGTGTTATTGAGTCATTTCTAAAGAAAATCTCACCTAAACTATCTATTGTAGAAATTAAAAAAAGTCAGTTTTTAGGTCTTTTTAGTTACACTTTAATTTTTAAAGACGGTGAAAGACTAAAGGTTGATTTCAATTATTATCCTTTCCTACGTATTAATAAAGGTAAGAATTTTAAAAATCTAGAGGTGGATAGTCTTTATGATATTGCTGTTAATAAAGTTCAAACCATACTCACCAGAGTCAGAAGCAGGGATTTTATAGATCTATACTTTATCATGAAAGCTTTCGATTATTCACTTGGTCAACTTATTAGAGATTCAAAAGTTAAATTTGATTGGCACATAGACCATGTTACTTTAGCAAGTCAGTTTATTAAGGTTAATGAACTAGGCGATTTTCCTACCATGCTTGTACCATTTGATCGAAAAGCAATGGAGAAGTTCTTTTTAGATCTTGCTAAATCTTTGGAAGATGGAATTTTTAAATAACCCAATTTTCGAAACTCCTTTTTTGTGCCCGAGAGAGGAGTTGAACCTCCACGCTATTTCTAGCAATAGATCCTAAATCTATCGTGTATGCCATTTCACCACTCGGGCATGTAATCATCGCTCGTAATGTAGGAATGTATGCCATTTCTCCTGGGTGTCATTTAGACACCCGTCCTTTCAGGACCCACTCGGGCTAATAGTGGTATTTTAACAGAGTCATGGTAGAATTACGATCATGTCTCAAGAAACCCAACCTCATATTTTAGTTGTAGAAAATCAAGCATCTCTTTCTAGATTTATGGTTTCTCTCCTCAACTCAAACGGATTTAGAACTACTCTCAGTCCTGAAGGAAGTCATGCAATGAAGGTTTTAGAAAGGGAAAGCGTCGATGTAATC
>CAZFZP010000052.1:0-3860 GCA_964523515.1 uncultured Gammaproteobacteria bacterium | reverse complement strand
ACCTTAGAAAAAGTGTCACCTATGTACTCATCCAGTACATTATCTTGACAAATTTATATATGGGTATATTATATTTATATAGCAATCTTTTTACATATTTATTACTTGACAATATAGTAAAATTATTGTTATACTATAAGTTATAATGAGTGAAACTAAAGAAAATTCTTCTTTTATTAGAAATTTAGCCTTTTCCGCTTTAACTGCAGTAGGGATTGGAGCTGCAAAATCCCCTGAGGCTGCTCATGCTATCAATAATCCCGGTGATAATGTTGATTTAGAACAGGTCATGGAATCCAGAACCTCTTCAGTAAGACTTGGTGGAAAAGAATATCAGGTAGTTACACCGTCTGATTTATCCAGACCTGTTGAACTTTCGGGTAATCAAATTGTTTTAGCAAAATTATTGCCTAATGGTGCAAATAGAATTTCTGCTACGGGTCAAGATGGTGAGAAGATAAATGCTTCATTAGAAGCTGACTGTATTGTGGTAAATGGTGAAAAAAAGGGCAACTACGATTATGATGTGACTGTAAAGGATGGCTTGGTCATAGCTATAAGCAAAGATAAACTATTTGATCCAATGGGTAACGCATTTAGTTTAGGGCAGGGTGATGTCTCTGCTGAAAATACCAGCTTATCTGTAGAAGTTGCAGGACCTGAAGATCCAGCTCCAGATTCCATGGTTGAGATGGTTGATTTGCATTCCAAGGAATAATTTTAGCCCTCCAATCTTTTAAATCCCGAAAAGAATATTTTTTCCTCATCTAAGCATCTTCTTTAAAAAACTTTAAATTTAGCAAAAGACGGATTATACTGGAAAAGTTAAGACTTCTGAGAAGTATGATTAACCGTTTTCAAGTAATTTACAATAATGCTTATCTGCTCAGCTGTAGTTTGTTTATCAGATTCCACCCTTATATGAGGCTGCTTAGGGTCCTGGTAAGGTTTATTCGCGTCCTTAGGTAGTTTTCTTTTAATATGAACCCAAATTGGCTTTATCAACTGATCAATTTTTGATCTGGTTTGCTCAAATGGTGCAATAACTGAAACAATCACAAGTGATTTCCTGGATAAAACCTGGGCTAGTCTTGCTACTCTGAGGTTGTGAGTATCTCTGTCTTTTTTGGAAAATCCTAGATCTTTGGAGATGGTTTCCCTCATTTCATCACCATCAAGGATAACCCCACCAAGTTCTTTTTGGAGTGCACTTGCCAAAGTTGTCTTGCCTGCACCTGATTGTCCTGTAATCCAGATGATTTTTTGGGTTGGAGGATTTTTTAATCTTGTCAAAGTTCCTGAGATTGTTTCTGTTTTTTGGTCTAGCTCTATTTTTCTAATGTCATAGCCCACTTCCCTGCCATAACAGATTTCATCTATGTCTGGAATGACTACAATTTTGACAAGCTCTCCATATTTTTTAAGAGCTTTTTGAATCATGGTCCATCTTTCATAAGTTGAATATGGGTTTTTGTGAGAGATTTCTGTGTCTCTTATAGCAATTACCACAGGTTTGCCTTTTTTTAAGACTGTCTCTATTAGAGTCTGGTGGCCTTTATGAAATGGCTGCCACCTGCCCACAAAAAGAGAAGAACTTTGAGTGTTTATTTTTTTTATCTTTGTCATTTTAAGATTCTACCAGATGAATTGACTTTTTTGTAAATAACTTTAATATTAACCTACTTTCAATGAATCCAAGGTTATACCTAAAGAAACTGCATTTTTTTGACTACTTAATAGTTTTAGTTTTAATTTTGGGGGTGGTAATCTTATACCGCTTCTTTAACCCTGAGGAGAGATGGGTGTATGTTGAGGTTATGGATGATAACGTGCCCGTGTATCAGGCTATTTCCATTAAACCCACAGATTTCGAAGTCAATCCAAGTGGAAAAAGGACCGCTGAGATTGAAGAAGTAAGGGTATTGGATCTGGCTGCCAAAGCCATAGATTAGTCGTTTGAACTAATTAAGTACACCCAATTAATTCTCCAGTTGAATTCCCTAATGCCTAAGGCTTGAATATTGGACTGATCTGAGTCTGCTTTTTCTCCAATTATTGTAAAGAAATTGTTTGGAAGAGATTTTTTATGAGCTTCCTTTAAAGCTTCAATATTTCCATTAAATAGCCTTTTATTGACTTGGGTTTCAAATCCAATCATATAAATAGAATATCCTGAACTTTCTATAAGTTCCCGAAGAATTAAATTAAGTTATTTTATGAGCAGAGTGAGTATTGTTGACCAATTTAATATACTGGCAGATGTTTATGCCCAAAGCGGAGGAGGAAATACTCAACAGACAGCTGGATGGAGTACAAATGATGGTGGTACAGGCACTTCCCAAGGTAATCCATAATTTCTATTATGCAAAAGATTATATATAGATGTATTTTGTATGGTTTTAACTAGAGGGTTAAAAACACAATTTATTTTCCAATACAGATATCCAGATATTGCTTAGGCGCAGTAGAACAAAGACCTTTCCTTTCTTCTATAGATAATTTTGTTATGCCTTTATTAATGGTTGTATAGCACAGATTTTTATGTTCATTAGCAAATGTTTCACAAAATTTTATGGCTCTTTGGGTAAACATGGTTGAACTTTTTAGCATGGAAGACACCTGCCGTCTCATACAGCCCCTATAAATACCCGGGTAATTTTTATAAAAAATACATATATTTTTTAACCTATTTTCATCAAATACAGGATCAATAACTAACATTTCTGCTGAATGGAGATAGCATTCTTTTTGCTGGGGTGCATTTAAAGCTAGTTTGCATAGTTTAAAAACCTGCAATGGATCTTTTTTACCTGTAAAGATATAAACATGGGCTATTTCCCTGTAGCATGCTGATTGGGCATCCCCCCCTACCTGTTTTTTACATAAATCATTTAGCACCTGGATCGTTTCCTGGTTCATGCGCATTGGTTTAACAGCTTTATGGTTTGCTGTGTTTTCTAAAGTTATATGCTCCATAAATACACCGGTAAAGCAGTGTTTTTGATATTCAGAATCAACTTTGAAGCATTCTGAAACTGCCTTTTTTACATCCTCATCAGCTTCTGTAAATAAGATATGACCAAAAGCATGAGCACAAGTGTCATCAGCAAGGGAGTCCCCTTTTATACCTGTCCTTTTAGCAGCTTTTTCTTCAATAAGGGTACATGTTTTTGTTACATCTGAAGGCGTTAGGACAAATTCCCTATCAAACCTTGACCTTCCTTCTAATGCTCCATGGATAAAGCCATTAATACAGATATTTTGATCCACATAATCAAATAAATCCAGCCATTTATTTGGATTTTTTTCTACTTCAGATGAGGCTATATAATGGGCAATTAAATGACAATCACTGGTTTTTTTGTCCTGATCCTGTAAAGTTTTAAGTAAGGCTAAGGTTTGAGGGAATTTGTGGCTTTTGTTAAATACTGCCAGTTTTTCCCCATAGCATTTTATCCAATCCAATTTATCAGTACAATTTTTTACTATGTTTTCAGAACTTTCAGTAATAATTTTAGTTTTCTCTTGAAAAACTTTTGGATAATTTATATTTGTCCTTTGCAAAAAAATGAATGCAAAAAATATGCAAAGTGCAATTAAACCAATATTTCTATTTTTTTTAGATAATTTAGTTAGTATCATTTTATTATAGGATTTGACATTTTTAACAGAATATGTTATAGTATCAGGTATAAATACTATGAGTCAAATTGATCTCGAAAGACTGCCAGAAATGTCTACAACATCTATGATTGAAAGGTTCAATGCTTCTAGCTTCATACTTTCCAGAGTTGGAAAATATCTCCCTACAGCTACATTATCTTTTATTTTAGCAATGACTGTAAATACTGCTATTGCAA
>CAZFZP010000051.1:0-4079 GCA_964523515.1 uncultured Gammaproteobacteria bacterium | reverse complement strand
AGCCCCGGAGTGTCTATTTCCAGCTGTTTTAGGACATTTGATCTATAAATTGTGGCAAAACCGGGAATAACATAATTAACATTGGTATACTTCCAGGTTTGTCCGTAAATTAAAAAATATTGCAGCAGGCGGTTAAGTCTTTCCCGGTAGGCTATAAAGTAATATTTAAGTCGCGGAATAAAATGTTGCGGCCAGCGAATTCTGGATGAGGCAAAACAAACTCCGATATCCGGATCTTTGAACAAGGGTAAGGCTCTTTTGACACAGGTTACATCAATCCTGGTGTCAGCATCGACAATAAAGATTAATTTGTATCTATCGAAAAGATGGTAGCGAGTTAAAAGGTAAACCAACGCCCGACCCTTGCCGCGACCCGGTTCTAATCTTGAGACATGGCAGCCTTCCATGCGGGCGCGTCTGTAGGTTTTGTCTTTTGAACCGTCTGATACCACATAAATTTGTTTTTTATCAAGCATTTTCGTAAGAGCCTGAATTGATGATCTGATAACCAGCTCTTCGTTATGCGCAGGCAAGACCGCGGCAATATCAGATGGTCCCAATTTCCTCCCCCAAGCCCAGCGACGTTTCTTTCTAAAAGGAAGATAATTTAGGATCAGCCGCAGTAACCCCACTAAAGACCAGACGGAAACACTAATTCCTATGGGTAAACCAAAAGGTGAAATAGGTTTCATTTTGGATACTTTATGAAGTGGGTCTCAAGGAAACTCGTCCTCTGTTTATTAAATCATTGATGGTCCACAAATCGGCAGCAATGATTGCTGTATTAATAACTCTGCTTCGAACCATATCCATAACTTCCGCAAAAGGAAAAGCTGCTAAACTAATAGCATCTCCTGATCGAGGCCTTGCCGGTTGGCTACCTTCTTGAATTCTTGCCAGGAATGAATGAGTGACATTATAAACTCTGCTGGTAATCGTCGCTTGAGGTCCCAATGGGCGCAGGGATTCTACTTCTAAACCAAGCTCTACCATGGCTTTTCTTCTGGCTGCATCTACAGGACTTTCTCCTTCTTCAATTACACCCCCGGCAGCCTCAATTTTATACGCATTTAGTCCATAAACAAATTCCCTGGCTAAGTAAATATTTCCATTGTTACCTAGAGGATACACCAAGACTGCTTGTCTGGGGAAATTGATCCAGGAATATTCACCAGGAGTTCCATCTGGTCTAATCACATCATCTAAATTAACCTCCATGTGATAATGGTTAAGCACTGTTTGACGCTTTGTAACTGTAAATGGGCCTCTTTGTTCAACTATATTGTCTACCATGGTACGAATTATAAGCCTTTAGACTATACCTGTCAATTGTTTTTAAAAGACCATCCTTGAGACTGATTTTCATTCTCCAGCCAAGTTTTTTGACTTTTTTTAAAGAGGGCAAGCGAGCCTGGTGATCATGAGAAGGTCTTTCAATCCAGTTTATTTTACTTTTTGAATTGGTCAGTTTAATAATAAGTTTGGCCAGTTCAATAATGGAAATCTCCTGATTGCTACCTAAATTGTAGACCTCTCCCCTTTTACCTTTTTTCATCACCAAAATTAAACCATTGACCAGATCATCCACAAAGCAGAAAGTTCTTTTCTGCAAACCTTGACCATGAACAGAAAGAGGTTCTCCGGTAACGGCCTGTTGCAAAAACCTGGCAATCACCCGGGACTCTTCAGTACCCATTCCCGGTCCATAAGTATTAAATATTCTGACAATTTTAGCATCAAGTTCATATTTTCTTACATACATCATGATTAAACTTTCTGCAAAACGTTTTCCTTCTTCATAAGGACTTCTCGGTCCGGTTGGATCAACATTACCTGAATAGCTTTCATACTGGGGAAAAACCTCCGGATCGCCATAAACTTCAGAGGAGGAAGTAAAAAGCAACTTGGCTTTGTTCCTTTTAGCAAGTTCCAGAATTTGTCTGGTACCCAAGCTGCAGGTCAAAAGCATTTCTTCTGCCAAAGGACCCAAATTTGGAACACCTGTGGGACAAGCCAGATGATAAATAAGTTCAAAGTTCAAAGTTAAAAGTTCAAAGTTATTAGGAAGTGGTTTGGTAATGTCGTGCTGAATAAATGTAAATTTTGGGAAGAGTTTAAGTTTTTTAATATTTTCCGGGCTACCGGTAATCAAGTTATCTAATGCTACTACCTCATGCCCGTCTTTAAGAAGCTTTTTGCAAAGATTTGACCCGATCAGACCAGCTGCGCCAGTTACCAGAGTAGCCATATCCGGCGTATTATATACGAATTATATGGGGTAGTCTATAGTTTCTCAATACGTTTCTGGCATCAACAATAGGCTTTTTAGATTTTACCAACTCCTCATATTTAATATTCCTGTGATCGGTCGTTATCACAATCACATCATTTCCTAAGATATTTTCTCTGGTTAAGGGAACAGAATAATGACCGTTTACTCTGGGCACATACGGATCATGATATGAAATTTCTGCTCCCATTTTTTCCATCTGCTGCCAAACCTTTAATGAAACCGATCCCCTGATGTTACTGCTTTCCGCCTTGTAAGCCACTCCGACAATTAAAACCTTAGGTTTTTTATTGTTTGCCTCACCGTTGGATTTGTGATTCATAATATTGGCCACTTTTTCAGTTATTTTTTTAAGCCTTCCTTCATTAACCTGCATGGCTGCATCAACCATTCTCAGCTTAATTTTATGCTTTTTAGCATCGTCCAAAAGATAATAGGACAGGACCGGAATACAATCCCCTCCGGCACCAGGACCGGGATAATGAGGCAAAAACCCAAAAGGTTTGGTGGCAGCCGCATTTATTGCCTCTAAAATGTCTATTCCTTTAACCTTGGCATAATCTGACAGCTCATTAATAAAACTGATATTGACCATCCGAAAAACGTTTTCCAAAAATTTAGTCATCTCTGCCACCTCTATTGTGGAAACAGATACCACCTTTTCCACCAGATTGCCATAGAATCGGGCAGTTAACCTTAGCGATGTTTTATCAAAACCGGAGACCACTTTTGGGATATTGTAAAGAGTGAACTTTTTGTTTCCCGGATCAATTCTTTCCGGGGCGAAACCTAAAAAGAAGTCCTGGGAAACCTTAAGGCTAGATTTCTCAAGGATCGGTAGAGCCAGATTTCTGACACTTCCCGGAGTAATTGAGCTTTCAATAATTATCAGCTGGCCCGCTGTTAGCACTTTCGCCACTTCCCTGATAGCGCTTTCAAAAAATGACAAATTAGGGGTATTGTCTTTGTTTACCGGAGTGGGGACACAAATACAAACTATGTCACAGCTTATTAAAAATTGCTTATTGGTGGTTGCCAAAAAGTTATTTTGTTTTTGACTATTTAAGCTAACTACCAGCGCTTCATCAATATCAAAACCAATGGTGGAATAGCCGGCGCCGGAGGTCGCTTCAGATAAGGCGCTACCCACATATCCCATACCCACAATACCAACGGTTACCTGTTTTTTAATGATCCTTCTGAATAAACTAGAAGCCATATTCATTTCGTACTTTTTAATACACTATAGTGACTTAGTCAAGAGGTAATAAAGCGATCAATTAGTATAATACCCCATCTCATAGAAAAGATATAACTTGGAAAATATTTTATAAAATTCATCATATAGTATAGTTTATATTAATTTAATCTATTTTGACCCTCTTGACTAGGAATATATAGATACTTTAGTGTAGGGGCAGTTCTCCGTCTGCACTGTTATCTGCCCAATAGTATTTTCTTAAGACCTAAAACTTAATATGGTACTGCCAAAAGCTGTCCTAACTGCTCTAAATATCAAGAGGTTACTTGTAAGCCTCCTTACCATCGGCGTAGTTACCTCTGTAGTCTTTGGTATTACTCAAGCTTTTTTTTCCGACACAGAAACTTCCACAAATAATATTTTAGCTGCAGGAAAATTGGATCTAAGAGTAGACAACACCAGTTACCTTAATCATGTCCTTTCCGAAACTACTACATGGACTTTAAGAGACCTTACAGATGAACTGTTTTTTGATTTCAATGATATAAAACCCGGAGATGAGGGTGAAGATACCATCAGCATTCATGT
>CAZFZP010000050.1:0-4239 GCA_964523515.1 uncultured Gammaproteobacteria bacterium | reverse complement strand
TTAAACGAAGGTAAAGTAAGCAAAGCTTGCCTTTTCCTGACGGAAAAGGTAGAAACCAAAAGATCTTGCTACGGTTATTTGCATTTGTATTTTGTAAATTTATCAAAATACTTTCATCTTGTCAACTATGCGCACAAACTGCTATTATGCTTCTAATGGAACGAACATTAATTTTAGATACTAAGAACAAAATAGAGGAAGAAGTAAAAATCTGCGGATTTGTTAATAACAGGCGTGATCATGGCAAAATTTTATTCCTGGATATTTCTGATAGATCAGGGGTAATTCAGATAGTTTTAGGTGGAGGAGCTGGTAGGGATTTAAGACCACAAGATGCTGTTTTAATAAAAGGAAAAGTAAATAAAAGACCAGAGAACCTAATTAATAAAAATATTCCCACAGGGGAGATTGAAATATATTCTGAAGAGGTAGAAGTTTTGTCAAAGGCAGAGGAGCTTCCCTTTGACATGGGTGGACGCGATTTAGACTTACAACTGCCTACTCTTTTAGATTTTAGGTCTCTTACCCTGAGACATCACAAAGTAAAAAATATTTTTAAGGTACAAGCAGCAATTTTAGAAGGATTTAGAAAAATATCAAAAGAGTTGGATTGCACAGAAATTGTGGTACCGGAAATTGCTGCATCTTCCACAGAAGGTGGAGCAGCTGTTTTTAAGGTAGATTACTACGGTCATAATGCTTTTTTGACCCAAAGTCCTCAGCTTTATAAACAAATGTTAGTGCCTTCCTTGGAAAGAGTTTTTACTATTGCTCATGCCTATAGAGCTGAGCCTTCAGTGACCACTAGGCATTTATCTGTATCAACTCAGATGGATTGTGAGTTTGGATTTACTCAATTTGATGAACTTTTAGATCTTTTAGAAAAAGTTGGGACAGAGACATTAAAATATGCAGAGGAGCAAGTCAAAGATATATTGGTTGATTTTAATGTCGAGTCGATTGCTGTAGGAAAAATTCCAAGACTGACTCTAAGAGAAGCACAGGAGGTCCTGTTTAAAGAATTTGGTCGGGATAATAGAAAAGAAAAAGATTTAACTCCACAAGATGAAATAGATTTATGTAAATGGAGTAAAGAAAAGCACAGCAGTGACTTTGTAACCATCACTCATTTCCCAACTGCCAAAAGAGCTTTTTACACAATGCCTGATCCAAAAGATGAGGAGTACTCTTTAAGCTATGACCTTTTATTCAGAGGGGTAGAAATTATGAGTGGATCCCAAAGAATTAATGATTATCAAAAGTTAGTAGATACTATAAAAGAAAGAGGTATGGATCCTAAGAATTTTGAAATGTATCTTCAGGCTTTTAAGTTCGGTTGTCCGCCGGAGGGTGGTTTTTCTTTTGGACTGGAAAGAATGACTATGCATATGTTAAATCTTGGAAATGTTAGAGAAGCTAGTCTTTTCCCTCGCGATATGGAAAGAGTGGATGTAAGACTTTCCCAAAGCAAATAAGGTGAAATATTATTTATACTCTGCAGCTTTAATTTTAATAGCTATAGTTTTTGTTTTGGCAGGCCCAATTTTTTTACAATCTTCCGAAACTATTCTTGTAGGGGTTAAAATTCCACAAAATAATGCCTCAATTGCAGGGATTCAAAAATATAATATCCCCCCAATTTCAGCAGGTTTACAGATCCCGGAAACTACAGCCAGGGCAGTTTTAGTTAAAGATTTAGCAACTGACACTAATCTTTATCAAAAAGATGCCAGCGTGCCTTTGCCAATTGCTTCAACTACTAAAATTATGACAGCTTTAGTTGCTTCAGAATATTTTGAGCCAAACGCAGAACTTAAAGTAAATGCAGCATCAACTATACCTGGTTCAAAAGTTGGGCTGGCGTTAGGGGAGGATTTAACTTTCAGGTCTCTTCTTTACGGAATGCTTTTATCATCCGGAAATGATGCTGCTTATGCTATTTCTGAAAATTACCCTGGAGGCGTATTAGGATTTGTATCAGCTATGAATAAAAAAGTTTTGGAATTAGATCTAAAAAATACCCACTTTGATAATCCGGCAGGATTTGACAGTCCCAGACATTATTCTTCTGCATCTGATCTTTCAGAAATTACTAAAGAAGCTTTAAAGGATTCACAATTAACCAGAATTTTTGCCACTAAAGAAACAGAAATTGTCTCAATCGATAAAAAATATCAACATAGCCTTTTTAATCTGAATAAACTTTTAACAGATGTTGCAGGAGTGATGGGGGTAAAAACAGGCTATACCCAGGAAGCAAAAGAGAATTTGGTTACTCTTATTGAAAGAGAAGGACATAGGGTTTTAATTGTTGTTTTAGGGTCTGATGATAGATTTGGAGAAACCAAAAAATTAATTGATTGGACTTATTCCAACTTCACTTGGCCTGTTCAATGAATTGCGGAGTTAGCGCAGAAACATATCCTGCAAACTTAGGGCCTTCAAAAACATAAATAGGATGGAGATATTGATTATAGTTATCCGAGAGAAAATACCCTAAGTATACAGAGGTAATAGAAACCTGAGGTTTATCAGGTTCCAGTATCACTACTCCTTTTCCTGATTGAAGATCAACTAAAGCATCACTTGGGGATTTGGTTGGATATGTAGCGAAAGTATTTTCATCGATTTGCCAAAACGTAAAATTAAGCTGCATATAATTATCTAAATCACTGGAAGAACCAATTATGGTGGCATTAATTTGGCTCTTTTCAAAATCTGAAGTAAAAATAGATTTGTCATTTATAGCTTTTGGCCAAAGGGAGATTTGAGCTAAACTGGCTTCTGTTCTTACTTCAGAAAAAATAAATTGATTGCCGGCTACTTTTAAGGGAATAATTTTAAATCTACCCTCTGTTAATTGAGGTTTCAGTACACCTAAGTTACCAAGTATATTTTCAAAACCTGATGTAAGAGTTTTATCATCCTCCAATTTTTCATCCCCAGAAGGGGTTGCTTCCCTTATATAGGTAAAATTGCCATTATCTAAATCAACAGTCAGCTTTTTTTTATTCTCTTCAAATAAATATCTTGTTTCAGTTAAGATTTCTGGTTGAGTTTTAATATTAAATCTGGCAGCTAAAGCCTGACTTCTATCAGGAGACAGGAAAGTAGCAAAAGGCTTAATAATAAAGTAAACCTTGATAATTTTTTCAAAACCATTGTCTCCTAAGGTTGGTAAACTTCCTGTTGTTGTATCCAAGCTGTAAGAATAATTGGATGAAGATACGGATGAGGATGGAAAGTTTGGTGTGGGTAATATCCCAAATTTTATATCAGGTTTTTCTTCAACAGGAGGTAGAGTGGAAAGGTAATAGGCATACCACATTTTATATCCAATAAAACTGAAAATCCCCAGGATAGAGGTTACCAAAGTGACAGCAATAATTTGTTTAGTTAATAGGGCAGTTTGAGTTAAAGTCACACATACATTATACTATTCCAAGCTATGAATGTGAGAGCGAGACTTGCACCATCACCAACAGGAATGCCGCATATCGGAACTGCCTGGCAGGCACTATTTGATTTTGTGTTTGTTAAGAAAAATAATGGAAAATTTATTCTTAGGCTTGAGGATACTGATAGAGAAAGATATGTACCTGAATCAGTGGGTCAAATTTATGAAACTTTAAGTTGGTTAGGACTTGAATATGATGAAGGACCAAATAAAGGCGGAGACTTTGGGCCTTATGTTCAATCTGGAAGATTGGAAACTTATAAAAAATATGCCAAAGAACTTTTAGATAAAGATTTAGCCTTTGAAGATGAGGGAGCTATCAGATTTAAGGTAAACAAAGAAGGTCAAACTACGTACCATGATTTAGTTGGAGATAGAGATATTACTATTGAGAATAATACTCAGGAAGATTTTGTAATATTAAAATCTGATGGCTACCCTACCTATAATTTTGCCAATGTGATTGATGATCATTTAATGGAGATATCACACGTCATTAGGGGAAATGAATATATATCATCGATGCCTAAGTACATTCAACTTTATAACAGCTTGGGTTGGACAATGCCACAATTTGCTCACTTGCCTCTGCTTGTTGGTTCTGATAGAGCCAAACTTTCTAAAAGACATGGGGCAAAATCAGCTTTAGATTATAAGAAAGAAGGTTATTTAAAAGAAGCAGTTATAAATTTTCTGGCCCTTTTGGGGTGGTCCCATCCGGAGGGCAAAGAGACTTTTTCCTTGGAGGATATGATAAAAGTTTTTGACTTTAAAAATTTTAA
>CAZFZP010000049.1:0-4298 GCA_964523515.1 uncultured Gammaproteobacteria bacterium | reverse complement strand
ATAGAAAACTTACAAAAGCACGTCCCAAGCATTTAAGTATCGAGACACTTCACACCTCTCTTTATAGTCACCAATAAAAGCATCATTGGGATTTTTATGTAAAACCTTGAAACTAATATGCTGAGCCTTATTTTCTTGTTTTATTGCACCGATTTTTATTAGTTCATCTACCTTTGAGTAAGGAAGTATTAAAAAATCTCTTTGAGATGGCTGTTTTCTTGATAACACTAATATATAAAAGACATTCGAGCCTTTATTTCGTTCAAGCGAAGAAATGGTAATCTGAATAGATCGTGACTCTGAGGGTTTTTCATATTCAGAGTGTTTGACTTGAAGCAAATACAGCTCTTTGTTTTTTACCGCAAATACATCAAGTCCCTCATCAACTGGTAACTTTTGGGCATTGTAACCTCTAAATAAAAGTTCGGAGACTACAAGATATTCTGCTGCATTACCATAATAGAATCTATTTTTCGATTTTGGACCCTCGATAGATACAGTATCGATTGTTTCTATCTCTTCATGAACTTCTATTTTTAGCGGTTTCGGTTTTATAACAACATCAACTTTTTCGTTCGAATTAGTTTTCAACCATTTTAAATATTCTATCGCGAATTGCTTTAGCCCACCTGAAAAACGTTTTTTATATACACCTCCTCGATATTTCGAATTATCACTGATCTCTTTGTATCCAGTAACTCCAAGAGGATAATGACCTAATAATTTAAGCAACCTTGAATACTCTTTAAATAAATCTTCGTTAGAAATTGAATGCCACTTAGTTGGCTTAAATCCCGTAGCCAAGTAAGCATCAGACCAACCGCCAAAAGTGTTTTCTAAATCTCGTACCGAAACAATTTGCGTGTTCTCTAGGAATTCATTCCTAGTTATATCTTCTCGTCCGAGGAGATTAACAACTCTTCGAATCTCATCGACAATGATGTCTTTATTGTCCATATTTGGGTATATTAAGTGCCACTTGGCTCCCCGGGTAGGATTCGAACCTACGACCTTAAAGTTAACAGCTTTCCGCTCTACCACTGAGCTACCGGGGAATGTAAATGTACTGTTGAATTTTATCATAAATAGGTGTACACCAAAAGAGAGGGGGTGATTTTTATTAAACAAAGAACCTTAAATCAAACAGTAACTTTAATTTTTGCTACTGTGGCTGTGTTACATTTACTAAGATTACTAATGGGCTGGGAGGTTAGTCTAGCCGGATGGTCTATACCTATCTGGGCAAGCTTTATTGGGGTAGGGGTTGCTTGTTTTCTCGCTTACCAAGCTGCTAAGTTAACTAAGTAACAGATTATTCCAGATAATCACGGAGCTTTTTAGCTCTAGTGGGATGTTTTAATTTCCTGATGGCTTTAGCTTCTATTTGCCTAATCCTCTCACGGGTAACTCCAAACTCCTTGCCAACTTCTTCTAAAGTCCGCTGTTTTCCATCCTCCAGTCCAAACCTAAGCTGCAATACCCTTTTTTCCCGGGGAGATAAAGAATTTAATACCTCGTCTAAATGCAACTTTAAAAGCTCACGGGTGGCTTGTTCATCTGGCTGCAGACCCTGGTCTGCAATAAAATCCCCTAAATGAGAATCTTCCTCATCTCCTACCGGAGTCTCAAGTGAGGTAGGCTCTTGGGAAACTTTAATAATCTCCCGGGCCTTGGTATAGTCAATGCCTAATACTTGCGCCACTTCCTCCGGGGTAGGTTCCCTACCTAATTCCTGCATTAGCTGCCTTTGGGTTCTATTAAACCGGTTAATAGTTTCTACCATATGGACAGGGATCCTGATAGTCCTGGCCTGGTCTGCTATAGCCCTGGTTATAGCCTGCCTAATCCACCAGGTAGCATAGGTGGAAAACTTAAATCCTCTTTTCCAATCATATTTGTCAACTGCCCGCATAAGTCCAATATTACCCTCTTCTATTAAATCCAAAAGTGACATCCCCCTACCAACATACTTTTTAGCAATAGACACTACTAACCTTAAATTAGCCGAGGTTAATTTATCCCGGGATTTTTTCTCTCCTTTTTCCGCTTTTTTAGCCAATTCTATTTCTTCAGCAGCAGTTAAAAGATGAACTTTGCCAATATCGCGCAAGTATTGTCTGACCGGATCTGTGACAGACCCTTCCTCTAAAGTAGCCAGGGTTTCTAATTCTTTTTCCAGCTCAGTTACTGTTTTACTATCAACTTCCAGTTCTTCAGCTGTAGTTTCAAAAACATCAATGTTATCATCAATCAGCTTAATAAAGAATTTATCTAATTCTTCTAAGGTGTCTTCTGGTTTAGGGAAAACCTGTAACAGCTCCTCCTGGGTGACAAACCCCCTGTCTTTACCCAACTTGAGTAGCTTTTTCGGATCTAATATTAGTTGTTTTGTTTTGCTAGCCATATTTAACCTATGAATTCTATCATATTACAGATTTTTTAGCTTAACTGACAAATCTCTAAAACGTTTGTTGAGCACTTCTACTACCTCTATCTTACCAAACTCCTGGGCTGATTTTATATCCCAGGATAATTTCTCCAAAGAGGCCTTAACCAAAGCTTTCTTCAGTTCTGCCACCACACCTATTAATTCTTTTTGCCAGCTGTCTTTTTCTGCTAACTGGTCATCTATTTCTACTAAATAAAGCCTATCCACCTCAGTGCTTAAATCTTCTGGCAGGTCTTTGATAAATTCATTAATATCAAATGATTTGCCTTTGAAGGAAATTGAATCCAGATAGACCACCAACAGCACATAAATTTGCCTTAATTTTTCAGATAGTAATAAAGTTTCAGGAAAATTTGGAAAATATGAATGGTCTTTGGGAATATGTAAAAGTAGGGCAATAATATATTCTTCCAAAAGCTGTCTGCGTGACCTTAAAGCCACCACTTCATCTTTTTGGTGCACTATTTGAGAGTAGTTTTGAGAAAAACCAGTCTGTTGTTTGGCAATAGCAGCCCTAAGTCCAACTTCTTCTATTTGTAAAAGATTAGCCAGTTTTTGAATATAGTGCTCTCTAATTAAATCATCAGTAATTTTAGCCCAGATCGGGATTAACTCTTGTGAGATTTGCCGGATATCAGCTGGATTTTTGGGATCAAATCTGGCAGCAGCAGACTGCAGGTAATAATCATAAATTGGGGTGGCCTCTAAGATAGCCTGTTCCCAATTTTTAGGGTTGACTTTAATGACATCTGCCGGATCTTTACCATCTTTGACTACAATAACCTTAATATTTAACCCTGCTTGATCAGCCATCTCTATGCCACGTCTGGCAGCATTATCCCCTGCTAAATCTGTATCAAAACACAAAGAAATAGTGGCAGTGTATTTTTTCAAAAGTTCTATCTGGTGTTGAGTTAAACCTGTTCCTTTGGAAGCAATCACATTTTTAAATCCGGCTTGATGAGACAGTATTACATCCATTTCACCTTCAACTAAAATTACCTCTTTTTTATTCCTGATATGAGTTTTGGCCAAATTTAAGGCAAATAGAAAACTACCTTTATCAAAAATGGGAGTTTGGGGAGTATTAAGATATTTAGGCTCTGCTTTATAAAGCACCCGGCCAGAAAAACCTATAATCCGGTCTCTGACATCAATTAAAGGGAAGGTAATTCTACCCCGGAAACGGTCATAACAGGATTTAGAAGCAACCCCCAAACCAGAAGTAATAATTTCGGCAGTGGTAAAGCCTTTTTTAAGTAAAAATTTGGTTAAAGAATCCCAAGAATTAGGCGCATAACCAATGCCAAATTCCACAATTGCCTCCTCAGTTAACCCTCTGCCTTTAAGATAAACCTTAGCTTTTTTGCCTAAGAGATGTTTGGTTAAAATATAATGGAAAAATTCCTGGGCTTTTAAGTTAATTTCAAAAAGCCTGTCCCGAGAATCTGTGACTTCATGTTTTCTTTTTAAAACTATTCCTGCTTTTTTGGCTAAAATTTCCAAAACATCTTTAAAATCCAAGCCCTCTTTTTCAATTAAAAACCGGAAAATGTCTCCACCACGGTTACATCCAAAACATTTGAAAATCTGCCTTTCAGGTGAGACTATAAAAGAAGGGGTTTTTTCATTATGAAAAGGACAGTTAGTCTTAAAATTGATCCCAGCCCGTTTTAGTGGAATATACTCAGAAATCAAATCAACTATATTAATCTTCTGCTTAATCAGTTCTAAATCATCCATGGTTTATCCAATGATCCGCAAAATCGTAACCATCAGAAATTGTGTGGCTGTATTGTACACCGTAAACTGCCCAAAAGCAAGGCGGAGAGGGAGGGATTCGAACCCT
>CAZFZP010000048.1:3248-4368 GCA_964523515.1 uncultured Gammaproteobacteria bacterium | reverse complement strand
CTCCCCGTTTTGCTCTAAATTATTTTCAAAAAAGAAATCCAGAAAGATCAGTATTTCCATATGAGAAAAAAGCTGTGACATATCTTGTTATTGCCCCACCTCCAGAATATGGCAGGGATCCAAACAGTTTATGGTATCAAAAAAATACCAATAGCTCTTCATGGAAAGCAAATGATATAAGAATAGATAGAAATCCTAATCAAGTAATTAATTTTAAAAATGGCTTTGTAGTAGAAAAATATTTATTAACAGAAGAAGAATTAAAATCTACTCCAAATCCTAATCTTATAAAAGATATATTCTTTAGATAATGATTAAATTGTTTCTGGGAATATTCATATTTGTCAGTTTTCTTTTTTTAAATACATTTTCAGCTTTAGCCCAAGAAATAAATTGCAATGATAGATATTCCACAATAGTTAATCCAATCCGCTCAAGAAATCTCTGGATTGATAAAAGCTTAGAACCTCTGAGAGATCAATATGAATTAGTTAACAAATACAATTTTCCAGCAACATGGCTTATTCAATTTGATGTTTTAAAAGATAGAGAAGTTTTGGATGAGATTAGAAAGTTTGATGTAAATCAGGAAATGGGTGTTTTGTTAGAAGTCTCAGAGAAATTATCAGAACAAGCCAGAGTGGTATATCCACACGGTACTTATTGGTATAACCCTAAAGCTGTTTTCCTATCAGGCTATCCTCAATCTGACAGAATAAAAATTATTGATAAATTGTTTGATGATTTTAAAAAAGAATTTGGTTATTATCCAAAATCAGTAGGAGCTTGGTGGATTGATTCTTACGCTTTAAAATATATGAGAAATAAATATGGTATTACCACTGCCATGATTGTTGCTGACCAGAAAACTACAGATAACTATGGAGTATGGGGACAATGGTGGGGAGTACCTTACTATCCTGCTAAAGATAATATTTTAACTCCTGCAAATAACCTGGAGAATAAAGAAAATATTGTTGTTATTCAGTGGGCTCAGAGAGATCCCAGCTTAGCTTACGGTGAAGGTCCTATATATTCCAATTATTCTTTGCAGGCAAATGACTATATCCGTCAGGGAAAAGATACAGAATATTTTGCTGATTTGGTGAATGTTTATCTT
>CAZFZP010000048.1:0-3238 GCA_964523515.1 uncultured Gammaproteobacteria bacterium | reverse complement strand
ATAGAAAGCGTGGGGTATATTGATGAATACGAGAATCAATTAAAGCATTTATTCCAAATTCAAGATCTTAAAGCAGTGACAATGAATCAATTTGCTGAGGATTTTTCCAAAGTTTTTCCTCAGTTCCCAGAAAAATATTTATTAGGTGATTGGGTTTTAAAAACTGATTTAAGAAGTTTTTTTGGAGTTGTGCCACAGGAGGCAGTTTTATTTAACAACACAATTGGATATAACATCGCTTACGGTGGAACCTCACAGCGGATCTTACAGGGTCGGAACCTGAAAGGCCTATCTGCAGAGGTTCCGACCCTCATAGAAGCTTCCCGAATGGCCCACCTTTCTGATTTTATTGAAAAACTCCCTCAAAAATACGAGACAAATGTAGGTGAACGGGGAATTAAACTTTCAGGTGGACAAAAACAAAGGCTTGCCATAGCCCGCATGATTATGAGTAATCCTGACATTATAATTTTTGATGAAGCAACTTCCCATCTTGATTCAGAATCAGAAAAATTAATTCAAGATGCTTTTTGGAATTATGCCAAAAACAAAACTACTATTGTAATAGCCCACCGCCTTTCAACAATTGCCAAAGCAGATAGAATAATTGTCATGGATGATGGAAAAATAATTGAAGAAGGAAGTCATAAAGATTTAGTTGAAAATAAAAACGGACTTTATAAACACCTTTGGAATTTGCAAAGTTAAGATTGAAAAAATTAATGTTTATCTTGTTATAAAGTTAAATATTCTCCCAATTGCTGTCCTTACAGCTAAACCACCTGCGGTAACAACAGCTCCCGCCGAAACAGGAGCGGCAATCCAATAAACAACGGATCCTGCAATAATAAGTGTTGCGGCAATTTTTTTAACTGCTTCCAAAAGATTTGGATCTGGATCAAGAATTAATCCTTTTTTAAGAGCGTCTTCATACCTAATAGCCAAAACCCCCTTAATACTATCGTTTAATCCCCAATTTCTTACTCCATTCCAAAATCCAGACTGAGGATTAGCTCCCCATTCGTTTAATGCCATATTGGTGGCATTTTCATCTTTCATAATTGGCCCCACAGTAACAAATAAATCTCCTCCAATATTAATCAATCTGGTTGTTGGTACCATCTCACCTTTTTTAATTATCATTCTTGTTCCGTCATCTTCTAATGCAGATCCAACTGAAACAACATCTTCTTCTGGTAAAATGTCTTTGCGGAATAAATTATTTGCCATTTTAGCTAATTTTTTAATCCAACCTGCATAATTATCTGCTGTTAATTGGTAAACTTCTATATCGTCAACCGCTGTCAACAAATTTGTCTCTTTTAATTTACTGCCTTTATCATCCACTAAAACACCATAGAACCAGTCCAGTAAAACAGCCTGTCCTCTGGAACTAGACCACATCCAAAACTGATTCCGCCTCATCACGTCGTGATAACCTATCAAAAATCTTGATAACATTTCGATTGGAGAACAAGCCCCAATTCTTGATATTTCATGAACCCCTAAATCAAGAAGTTTATTTGCGCTCTCAGTCCATTCCGTAATCCAATTGCTCCAAACCTGATCTCGTGGTTGAATTGATTGAATACCCAACTTATCCCTCATCATTTCTCTAAACACCATTACTTTAGGCTCAGGAACTTGCAATTGTTTACCTTCAGAATCGAAATTATCCATAAAAACTGGCATTCCAAAACCTCCAGAAACTTTGGAGTCTCCGATAAATTTGTTTGGAACTAAGAAATATGACATCATATCTTTCTTTACTCTCAAAATTCTTTGTACTTCTCCTCTTATCAAATTACTTTTGGTATTAATCCTAAAAAAATCAACAGCATCTTGGTATTCAAGAGAATTTGGATCGAGCACCTCAAAACAGCCCTTTTCTTCCCATTGTTTAACCATATCAGAGTTTGAAGTTGCATATTTACCATCAAGGTCAAATACACCGTCTTTTTTTCTATTTTCCTCTAAATCTCCAGGGACGTCTCTAACCATTTCCTTGGATGTAAGACCATACATAGTGTGTCTTTCTATAAAATAGACCTCAGGTTTCCTACCTAATTCCATCTTTAATTTCTCCAGTGCTTTTACTCCTTCATCGTATGCTGTTGCTCTGGGTATAAAAACCGCATCTGCATAACCTGATTTTACAGCCACGTTATGAAATTCATTAAAGGTATCTGTCCCAGAAACAGGACTAAGTCCAGCTCTTAAAATATTTACGGCAATATCTAACGGTACATTTTCTGGTATATCGGCCCATAAAGATCTCACAGCAGGTAAAATCTCTTTAACACCTATATTCCTAATTGGATCTTCTATTAATCGATCTACAATCTCATTAGCTTGCTCATCAGTTGTTGATCTTGGATTAAAAGCACCATACATTCTAGCTTTAGCTTCAATTACCTCAGGAGTCTCCTTTCCGTTCTCAACTCCAAATAATGACACCAGATAATTGCTTATCTCGACTGAAATTTTTAACTGGCTGACAGAAGTGGGAAGAGTCATAGGTTCCCACCCATTTAGTCCTTGCTGTTGCAAGACCATAACTGCTTCAGCTCCGTCATATATTTCTCTAATTTTATCTCTTAATTCCTTTTCTGCATCACTAGGAAAAACTTTATTAGACGCTGGGTAACAACTGGTTTCATCAAATCTATCTCTTGGAAGTATAACTGCTCGATATTGATAAGTTTGACTTGACTTGTCAAAAGGCCCAAAACTCACAACTTCAAGATTTGTATTAGATAGATACGCATCTCTAAGATTATCTACATTTAGTGCATGAATATTCCAAGCAATATCAAGTTCATCCCCAGAAAAACCACCACTATCACCTTCTTTGCTATTTCCACAAGCTGTGAGGACCAAGGACCCCGCGGTAATACCCATCAACTTTAAAAAATCCCGGCGAAAAAATGTAGTCATATATTAATGAGACTTGTATTATAGGGTAAACTTTAAATTTGTCAATTTTATACTTCTAACTACTTGAAAATTAAAGTAAGAAAACTTCTTCTTCAGTAAGAAGATTAAATTTTTTGTTTAATTTTACTGATATTTTTTCACAGTTTGTTAAATCATGAGTCTCCCTTAATTTGACCTCAAAACAATCTTTTTCGGTTACAAAGTCAATTTCTTTACCATCAACTCTAAAATATTCTACTTTTTCATATCCTGACTTCGCCAATTAAGTGCCCTGAATAAAAGATAGAAGTTTGGTGTTTTT
>CAZFZP010000047.1:0-4423 GCA_964523515.1 uncultured Gammaproteobacteria bacterium | reverse complement strand
TACATTCTTCACATTCCCGTTTTTTTAGTCCAGTTAAAAATAACCTCTTTTTAAGCTTGTAGCTTTGGAAAGTAGACCCAATGATTAAAATATCTTCTAATAAAATACGTGACTTACCAATACCAGTAAGTCCTTTATTCCAACCCTTTCCCTTAAAATGACCTATGTTAATATCAAATTCTGTTAGATATTTACTAATCTGAGAATAATTTCCTCCAGCTTCCTTTAAACCCAAAAGATGTAGTACCTGACGCTTACTAAAAGATTTTTGCGCATTACCTTAATATACTATTTTGGAGAACGTGTTTACAATATACCAATTTATACGTATGCCATTTAGGGCTTGTTTTAAACTTGGTAATTTTCTAAAATAGAAGAATGGTGAGTAAAATATTGATTATCATATTGCTACTTTTAACTGGATTATTTATTTTTACTAAATTAGATACTAAAGAGATTATAAAATTAGTAGAGATCCCAGCCTCTTCTTCTGCCATCATTTCCTCACCTACGCCTCTTCCTAAACCCACCCCAATCCCAGTTCACTCTGGCCGTCAGATCAAAGTTCCAATCCTTCTATATCACTACATAGGTAATAACCCTGACCCGGCAGATAAAGCCCGGGATAATTTGTCTGTCACACCGGATAAATTTGATGAACAGATGGGGTATTTACAAAAAAATGGTTATAACCCCATTATCCTTGATACTTTAGCAGCCGCTCTTTCTGGACAAATTACCTTACCTGATAAATCAATAGTTATCAGTTTTGATGATGGTTATATGGATCTTTTTTACAATGCCTTTCCAATTCTGCAGAAATATGGTTTTAGGGCAGTAGCTTTCATACCTACAGGTCTTGTGGGAACCTCTTATTATGCTAGTTGGGATCAGCTGGATACCATGCAACAAAGCGGCTTAATTTCTATGCAATCACATTCTGTAAACCATGCTAATCTACCATCTCTTTCGTCTAATATATTAACCTTTGAGCTAGGGGAAAGCAGAAGGGTTTTGGAAGCAAGGTATAGAGCTCCAGTTAATTTTATAGCCTATCCTTATGGAGTTTCTAATCAAATTGTCTGGAATAAAGCTAGGGAGGTAGGGTACTATGGGGGACTGGGAACCTGGTACTCAACCATTGTCAGTGAGGGAGTAATTTATAATATGCCCAGGGTAAAGGTGGGAGGGGGTATGGATCTTAATATCTTCTCCTCCAGGCTTTAATTTCCCACAATAAATTATCCGGTAATTCCGGAGTCTTAATACTACTCAAAGTAAAACCTATGAGATGATTTTAGGCAAAGCTTGGCGACTTGGTCACTAAGCAGCAGTCCGATTTTCCATTGGACGTGCTTCGTTTACCACGATTTTTCGTCCATCTATATCTGCACCGTTTAGGTTTTTAACAGCTGCATCAGCTTCTTCATCTGTAGACATTTCTACAAATCCGAAACCTCTTGATCTGTTAGTCTCTCTGTCTGTGATAACTTTAGCAGATAAAACTTTACCAGCCTGAGAAAAAATCTCAGCCAGTTTAGCATCATCTACACTCCAAGGCAAAGAACCTATAAATAACTTTTTAGCCAAAAAAATTCACCTCCTTCATTTAAGATGTTGTGAGGTGAATTACAGCAAAAACTTTAAATACACTCTACACACAAATATATTATATCATACTTTCTGTGCAAGTGCATAATAACTGGCTGGACCCTTACCTTCCAGCTTCAAAAGCCCCTTATCTGTTAGGTTTTTAAGCTTTAGTTGAGCGGTTCTTTTAGCAACATTTAAGATATCCACTACATCCTCAGATGTAATCTTACCCACCGTGGTTAAAAAATCCATTATTTGAATTTCATCCCGGTCTAAAAATATCTGCTCAGATTTTTTACTGACCTTGCCAAAACCAATTGATTGAATTTGCTCCAAAGCTTTTCTGGCCTCAACTAAAAAACCTGTAACAAAATATTCCAGCCAATTCGTAAATTCACGGCCCTGAATGTACTCTTTACCCTCTTCAGAATGTTCAGCATTATAATAAGATATCCGATCCCGGTTATAGTAATCCTCCAACACAATAATTTTCCTGAAATCCCAATTAAGGCGGTAAAGTAAAAGTTGTGTCAGTAACCTGGCTGTCCTGCCATTACCATCTGTAAAAGGATGGATTGAAACAAATTCCAGGTGAAAAATACCGGCAATAATGATTGGATGCATACCCTCAATTCTGGATTTTTTCACCCATCCCAATAAATCATCAACTAATTTAGCTACCCTGGGGGCAGGCGGCCCTTTAAAACGGAGTGTTTCTTTGCCATGACCCAAATCATCTAAAATAAAAATATCTGCCGGCCTGAAAGTACCCACTTTTTTTTTATCTACTAATCCTTCTATAACTGTTTTATGCATCTGAAGAATTTCCTTAATAGTCAAATCAGTTTTCTTTTTGGCCATTTCATCTAATAATTTAAGGGCATTTAAATAATTTTCTACCTCTAAAATATCCTTTTGGGGTGCGCGGACAGACTTGCCTTCACTGACTTTTCCTACTTCATATTCAACTAATTTATTTCCCTCAATAGAAGTAGAGGTATGGGCCATCCGTAAAATAGCCTGGCGGCGTAACTGGGCTTCATTTAAGGGCAGAACCCGGGATCTTTCAACAGCTGCTTTTATTTCTGCTATTTCTGCTATCCGGGATAAAATGGTAGAGGTGATGACGTATCTAGGTTCAAACATATAGATATTATACCATAAATCACGCAATAATCGCGCAACTTATCACGCAATGATTTAAGCTCTAGATTTAACATACACTATTGCAATGTATTTTGACAATCTGTTAATCTAAAGTTAGATATGCCCAATGGTTCTACTACAGACAGAAGACGCCTTTTTTACAAATCCTTTGAAGCTCAAGCTTTAAAACACCGCTCTTTTTTTACCCAAATATCTGATGATTTAACTAACACTTTTGGCAGCAGTTGGTTTCTATTCTTAAATATCAGTTTTTTTGCTACCTGGATAGTAGTAAATGTGGAAATTATTCCAACCCTACCACCATTTGACCCTTTTCCTTTTGGTCTTTTAACCATGGCTGTATCACTTGAGGCAATTGTTTTATCAGTAGTAATTTTAGTCAGCCAAAACAGGCAATCCTATATCTCATCCCTTAGGGAAGAATTACATTTACAGATCAACTTACGGGCTGAGGAAGAAATTACCAAAACTTTAAAATTACTGGTAGAAATCAGAAAAAAAATGGGTATTACTGAAAAAGACCCAGAACTAGATGAAATGCTGGAAAGAATTAATACCGGTTACATTGAAAAATCTTTAGTGGAACAAATGTCCAAGGCTAATACCACCATTACCTCCAGGATCACAAATAAGCTAAAAAGTGATTTCCCGGATATACTTGGACCAATTACCCATAAATGATAAAAGCTAAAATTAAAGATAAACAAGAGATTGATCAGGATACCTTAATGGTGGAGTTTGACCTTTTAGGTGAGATAGTAACTTTTAAACCAGGGCAATATATGACGGTTCACCTTATAAATCCACCTTTTATAGATGCCAAAGGCCCAAACCGGCATTTTTCTATTGTTAACTCACCAACCATAAATAGTAGTTTAACCATGGCTACCAGAATCCGTGATAGCGCTTTTAAGAAATCACTACAAGCATCACCAATTGGGACAGAAATTGATATTATGGGAATAAATGGCTCTTTTGTGCTGCCGGAAGATATAACAAGGCCGTTGGTATTCATCGCTGGTGGGATTGGAATTACCCCTTTTATGAGTATGTTAAGATTTATCAAAGATCAGCAACTTCCATATAAAATTACCCTGCTTTATTCAAATAGAGACCAAAAATCAGCTCCTTTTTTAGAAGAACTGCAAGAGCTATTCAGAGAAAATGCTAATTTTAAACTGATTTTAACTATGACTGAAGATCCAAATTGGCCAAGGGAAAAAAATAAAATTGAGGCAGATTTTTTAAAAAAATATTTGGATAAGCCTAATGAATATACCTATTATATGGCTGGACCACCTCCAATGGTGGAGGCTGTTTACAGTGAGCTAACTAAAGCAGGAATAGAGGAAAAAAATATCATTACCGAAAATTTCACAGGATATTAATTACTCATATCTTAAGGCTTGGATTGGATTTAATCTGGAAGCACGGATGGCTGGGGCCACTCCAAAGATTATCCCTACTAACATAGAAAATCCGAAAGATAAAAGAACTGACCAAAAGGGGATAGTGGTAGTAAAGACAAATGCATTGATTATAAAAGATAATCCTACTCCCAAAATTATACCCACAACTGCGCCAAACCCTGATAAAACCACTGCCTCTGTTAAAAACTGATTTCTGATATCGGATGATTTTGCTCCTACAGCTTTTCTTAAAC
>CAZFZP010000046.1:2700-4654 GCA_964523515.1 uncultured Gammaproteobacteria bacterium | reverse complement strand
TGACCTTTAAATTCCGGGATCTTAAAAAATTATCAAAAATGCTCAAATCATTTTTATAGTTATAAAGAGTAGTGGGGGAATAGTTATTAGTTTCTAAATATAAATAGAAATCTTGGAGGAGATCTAAGTGTGAAGTTTCTACTTTTTCTTCCAGAGGTTTTTGTTTTTTTAAATTAGTAAGGGCAGGGGTAGGCATATTGATACTTCGTATAATGCTAATTAAAAGAATAATACCACGGCTAAAGGATATCTGTCAAGGGATCATTTGAAGCTAGAACCTAAGTCTATTAAGTATATATTAGTGGCGAAGTTACATGCAGTCCAAAAATGTAGTACAGCTAATCGCATAATACATGAGATTTTGTTTGACTAAGTGAGCCGAACGGTTTTTGGCGCAGTAACGAGCCACTCTCAGCTAGCCATAAGCCCCTACAAGGCCCTAAAAACGGCTGCTTAGGGGATAAGTGGTATAAACAGTCATCTAGTGTTTAGGCCGTCCCAAGGCCCTAAAGGAAAAATTGATACATTAATGAAATCAAATAAAAATTAAGAAAAAAATTTGGCCTAAATACCCACGAAATTGTGCACTTATAATCCCTCCTAATTTTAGGTCTTAAAAAATTAATTTACCAAACTCTAATTTTCAACCACCCCTCCAGGATTTTTTACCTACTAATATTGTACGACAAGAGAATTGGGAATATATCAAAATCTAAGAAAAAGAGGAGGAATCTGCTCACTCTCCCAGGTAAGTGGTGTTTATATCGCTTCTATCTGCTGCACCCTAAACACCCTGAAACTACTACCACTCCTCTCCCACAACTGCTAGACCTATAATTTTCACGCGTGAAAAAAGGACTTATAGTTATCCACATTAACTATATCAAACTATATCTTCGGGAATTATTTTCCTCCACTCCCTTACCCTGTCCAGGAGGTGGTAAAAAATGCCACTGTTAAAACTGCAATTCCTATCCCCAAATATTCCCAGGTTACTCTCCTATTTAGCCTATTTCTTAATTCATAAGTTATTAATCCTAATAATACATACATGGCAGAGGCTAAGGTCAATGAGCGCATCGTCACCTGCATTGGCCAAAAAGATAAACTTAAACCTAACTCCCCTAAGACTAAACTTAAAATAAAACTTTGAGCTAGAATTGAAACTGATATTCTATCCTCCATTTCAATTGACCACAGAATTTGTAAAATAAGCGGAAAGCTAATCAAAAATACCAGTAGCCCATTAAAGTAAAATGCCAGATTAAAGGCGTGAATGACATTATATAGGAAGAAGGCTGTGATCAGAGTGAATAAAAAGGCTGCTGTAGATGCTGCCCTGAAAAGAGGAATGGTTCTAATAGCAGCCACATTAAAAACATTTTGTGATAAAAGTAGTAAATAGAAGGTTAATCCAAAAAACAAAGCCACTGGCAGCCTGGTTAACCATCTAACCGGCAAAAGAAAGTAAAAGCTGGCCACAGCTAAGGTGTAGAGTGTGGGCAGTATTAAGATTACAGCGACTTTAGTCCGGTTTAGCCCCTCCCAGAGGGCCCAGAGAGAGATAAAATAGGTAAAGATTGATAGGCCAGCTAGGAATTTAAATCTTAGATTAAAGTTAACCAATTGGGTAGAAAGTAAGGCCATGGTGATAAGCCCTGTGGCTATAATAATTTTTTGGCGTTTGTTTAGATTAAAATTCATAGTAGTCGTCAGTATTGCTTCGCTGTCAGCTATCAGCTTTCAGACATGCAAGTCTGACGACTGAAGACTGATGGCTGAAGACTATTTACTAACCAATTTCAACACATGACAGATGGCAATTGCAAGCGCATCTGTCGCATCATCTAAATGTCCGCCTTTCCAATTAGCTTTAAGTCTTCTCCTTCTTCTGCCCGGCGTACCCAAAAACTTCCTTACTCCGTCATGAACCTGATTTTTGTCGGCCCTGCCG
>CAZFZP010000046.1:0-2690 GCA_964523515.1 uncultured Gammaproteobacteria bacterium | reverse complement strand
TCTTCTGACGCCTTCATGGACTTGATTCTTATCTGCACGTCCAGCACCTGCCACCATCAATTTTACAGATGGTCCAGTATAATCATGGATAGGCACCTGATGTTTAGCTGCAGAGAGCATAATGACTCCCCTAGCCTGGCCTACAGTAATAGCAGTCCTGGCATTGGCCCCAAAAAATAACATTTCAATGGCTATGGCATCAGGTTTATATTTTTCCATAATAGTTTCCAGTTCATGATGAATTTGTAATAACCTATCCTGCATTAATTTATCTTTGGGGGTGCTGATATTTCCATAAGTTATCAGTTCAATATCATAATTAAATTCCCTGCCTAAAATATCATCAGGCACTTTAATTATTCCAAATCCAGTTGTAGCTGTCCCAGGATCTATCCCTAAAATTAGCATAACTTTCCAATTCTAGCATAGCCCCCTACCATCTACTTATACACCTGGGGGGTGTATTAGGCAGGCACCTAGGGATTATTCCAGAGTAAGATGGTTAATCATCTTCAACTTTCTTTGATAATCAGCTTGATCAGAAACAAATTGTTTATATTTATTTTTATTACCAAACATATCTAATACTAAATTAGATTCTAAAAAACCATTATTACTATTAATATAGTCAGGAAAAGACGACCAGGGATATTCTTCTAAATTTCCAATGGTTTTTACCACAAAGGCTGTATAAGGATTTAAGTGAATGTATCTTGATACATGAATTAACTGCTCATCTGTCTCTATTCTCTTTGCTTTAAACTGATCTAAAAATAATGAACCATCTCTTTCATTTCTGGTGTTAAAATAACGGGTATAGCTATTTTGAAAATTCCCCATAAATTTTGAGATTCCATTTTCTTGTTTCTGTTTCAAGAGGAAGTGAAAATGATTTGGCATTAAACAAAAACAAATAATCTGCACTAACTCCTCTGATTGGTTCATTACTTTTAACATCTCTGCTTCTCTTTGCTTGTCTAACTCTAAAAATTTAGATAATCTAATTGGCGGACTTGAGATTTTGTAAAATTTAATTGCTAATATTGCTCTTTGGTACTCCCTTTTAATATTGAATGTAGGTTGTTTATTTATCCCTCTGTTATAAACATGATAAATCTCATCAGTAACAAGTGGAGTTTTTCTACCTGGCATAGGATCATAGTAGAATGTTATACCCTAGGTGTCAAGCTGGGACACCCCCCAGGTGGGATCTATCTCAGAGTTTTATAATTCTAGCACAAGATTTAAATTAAGGGTGAGGGTCGAAGATTATCTGTAGTCTGTAATACACCTGTTAACCATTTACTCAAAACTATTCTTATTCCCTCTGCATCAAGTTCGGGTTCTTTAATTTGTTCTGCCGTCCTTTTAATAATTCCTACTGTTTGATCATCTGCAGGATTATTTTTTAATCCTAAAACATCTTGTGATTTTCCCTTATAAGCTGCTTCAAATAACTTATATTCAGGTAGCTGATGTAGCATTCCCATCAGTGTATTCATTTTTTGGCTATCTTGTGATCCAAACTCTACTCTAGTACTTTCATCTGTTTCTATAAAATTAATCGGATATTTATGCTCAGAAAGAACTTCGAAATTTATAAATCTGTTATCATTGTATCATCAATGTCAAAATTTGCATAAACTTTTTGGATATCATCATGGTTCTCTATTTTTCCGGCAAATTCTAAAACTTTTGTAGCAGTTTCCCTGTCTGTTATTTCCTGTAAAATTTTAGGTTTCATCACTATTTCTTGAGACTCTATCTCAAATCCAGCCTGAGTAATTTTTATACCCATAGTATTTAGTTCTGGGCTTTGTACATATATTAGATAGGTTTGCAGATTTCCCTCTAAAAAATCTTCTACATCCTCTGCCCCAAGATCTATCAATTCCAACTCCTCACTTTCTAGATTACCATCTTTTCCCTTAACTTTTATCTCCCCGATTTTATCAAACATATAAGAAGTACTTCCCTGCCCTCCCAAATTACCCCCGGATTTTTCAAAAAGATTTTTTATTTCTGCAGTAGTCCTTAACTTATTGTCAGTTACTCCTTCAATATAAAAAGCCACTTTACCCGGACCAAAACCTTCGTAAATAACCTCTTCAATAGATTGCCCGGGTAATTTTCCTAATCCTCTATCAATAGCCCTTTGGATATTTTCTTTGGGCATATTAACAGATCTGGCATCTTCTAAGATAGTCCGCAGACGGGGGTTAGAATCTGGGTCACCGGAGTTACCTGCTCTGGCAGCTAAAGTAATAGCATTTGCAGCTTTGGTAAAAGTAGCTCCCCGTTTTATATCCGCAACCCCTTTAGCTCTTTTAATTGTCGACCACTTTGAATGTCCTGACATATTGGAAAATTATACCACCCAGAAAGTATTTATGAATATTCCACCTTTCGGTTGGAATAAGATCGCCACCTAGGAAATTTTCAGCGCTTCTTCCATAAAAAACCCTAGGGAATTGACAAGGGAGTAATCTATCAATATACTTCTTCTGTTATATGGAATGTGGCGACTGACCCTAATGGTTTACTTGATAATATGACGTTCACCAAGGGTACCAGTGACCACCACGCTATTGAATTCGGGACGTCGAGCCCGCTCGAAATGACCCTGACAGGAATAGATTTTACTGGATTTAGTGCCTCATCAAACGTAGACAGCTCCATGTTTCACGTTA
>CAZFZP010000045.1:3335-4719 GCA_964523515.1 uncultured Gammaproteobacteria bacterium | reverse complement strand
CTGGCTAAGACCTCGTCAGGAGCACCATAGAGAACTTTTTTGAGAAAATTCAAGATTAGCTTGATGTATTGCTCCGTTTGTAGGTTCAAGCGATGAAAAATGCTTCTTTGTCTCTTGAACACCCTTATTTATCTTCAAAAAGACAAATCGAAGCTGGTATTGCACTTCTAGAGTATATAAAAATAGTAACTTTGTTGTTATTTCTTTCGTTAGCAGTTGCATATATTTCACCCCCCTCCTTTGCTTCCCTAGAAAATATTTTTTCCGGAAGCAGCCTGCCTACTTCCAATACCTGAATCTTTTTGCGGGGTGAATTTTGCAAGGGGGAATCCGAAGGAGAGTGCACTTTACCCTTGCAAAATGAGGGGCGCAACCCCTAAAAAGATAAACAACTAGAATAGTTAGCGGAGAAAGAATTAATTACTGTATGTTACTAATGGAAAGTATTCTATCATTATTCAACTAGTTTATAGGCTATCTGGACTATTGCATTAGATTTTTATTTTTGATATAAAATATTTGAATTTAAAATATGATTGAGGCGCAAAGAGATGATTTTAGACAAAAACTAGCAGCTGCTAGGATAGAAATGAAAGGTTGGGAAGCAAGACACCCTACTGATGAAGAACTCCGTCCTTACGGCTATGATTTACTTCTAAGATCAAGGGTTGTTTTGGGTCTAAGAAGTGCTGAAGCAGAAGCTACTATACCTACTCGACATAAGGATCAAACTGGAACAAAACCTTCAAAGTGCCAAGTGCGTATGTCTGATCCACTAATTCATGTTGATACATATACTTCAGGTTCAGTACGTGGTCTATCTTTGGTAGAAAAAATACCTAATGGGAGTAGTTACCCTGTTCCAGATGGGACAGTAGAGGTAGTCGAAGTCTTTGTTTCAGAACTACATAACGGTTCTCCAGAGAAACAAGCGCAAAGGTTAGCAGCAGCAATAAGAGATGCTTCTGAACCCGCAAGAATTTTAAACAAAGGTAAGGTAGCTTTTACAATTTATCCAGATGGACAGGTTGAAGATTCTCATGGAATTGCAGATTTACCCGAAAATGTAACTTTATGCCATTTAACACTGCTTGAAATAGAAAAAGGACTATTAAGGAGATAACTAATTTTAACAATTTAAAAGTTATATGACATCATTTCATGAAGGTTCGCCAATACCAGGATTATTTGAAGCTAACACTAAGGAGGCTTTTACTGAATATGGCAATAGTTATTTAAAACTTCTTACTTCAAGAGGTCTAACTACTGAAACTGTTAAATCAATGGGTCTAGCTGGATATGAGGTTGTAATGAATATAGACGCGCATAACGTTTTATTACCAAATAATCTTCATCAACAAATCGGCGAAATTTATGGTAGTGG
>CAZFZP010000045.1:0-3325 GCA_964523515.1 uncultured Gammaproteobacteria bacterium | reverse complement strand
GGAATCATTCTGTAACTGTAGATTCTCTAACTGTCAGACAGGATGGAGTAGATATTAGAACTGAATCTTACTCAATGCTTCAAACTCAAAATGGAGAATTTTATACTCCTCCCCCTGGATCAGAAGTATCACAACTTGTTTCATCAAGCTTTTCTATTGATTTTCAAACTGGCGTTATGACTTATCGAACACTTGATCGAAATACACCTCAAATAAGTATTATTGGTGAAAATGAAGTTGATAACACAAGGAAACAAACCTTAAAAGTTTCTCCTACAATAACAAAAGGATTTGCAGTCTTATTAGAAGAATTTGCAGAAAAAGATAAAGAAACAGAATTAATAGTTAGAGCTTTTAAAAGACCTTTATATGGAGAAATTCTTGAAAAAGCACTCAGGATGGATCAGGAATTCCAAGAAGGATTGGAACATTCTGTTTTAAGTAGAACTATTGCAGCAGCGAAGCCAAATAAATAATCTATTAGTTTTAGTCATACCTGCCTACTTAAATACTATGAAAGGAGGTAGCTAAATCAGAAGGAGAATCTTTGTGTACCACTGACCTTTTAAACCAACTCATTGCTTCACCTCCTTCTGTTTGAAGTCCGAAATAGCAACAATGAGACTGGCTTTTTCTTTAGGGTCATTTTGGGAAGTTAGATAGGTTCTAACATCGTCCCGGATGGTGCTCCATAGGAATTTTATCGAACTCGTGGATTTTAGCCTTAAAAAGTTGCTGAAATTCTGTAAAATATAATCCTATAAGGAAGTACCCTAACGGGAATCGTATTGGTTTGAAATGACATGAGCATTAAAGTAACAAAATTATCAGAAATACAAATAGAACTTTTTAAAGCTATGGGTTCAGCAATGGGATCCTTAGCTACTTTATCAATGCCTGGAACTTATCCTGCTGAACTCAAAAATTGTGGAATTAATGAAAGAGGAACTCCTAACCAGCTACTTGGATATGTTGTTACTCAACCATCTGGTAGTCAATTGGTCATTGAGACAGTTTTTTATGATCCAAAGGATGGTCATGATAATGGAGATTTACACATCATTAACTTTGAGTCAGAGGAGATTGCCAGTCATTATCGAGGTTGGGGTACTTGGGCTAATTATTATGGTGACAAGCATTGGGGAAATAAAGATTATTTAAGATCTGATACAATCTCGACAGAAAGTCAAAATAAATAGTAGTAAATATGCCAATTCATAATCCTCCACAATACCGATATGCTTTATTTGAATCTTGGGATAAAGAAGCGTTTGATTTTATAAAACAAAAAGGGAGCCAAAAAAACTACCCAAAAATTACAGGTGCAGAAGATGATAAAAATAAATTTTTAATCGTTTTGATTCGAACCCAAAAGTCGCTTCACGATTGGAGGGATTTTTTGAAAGATATGCTCACTCAGATAATGCATAGCGGAGTTATTGACACTAAATCTCTTAATGAAAAATATCCTCCAGAAAGTGTAAGTAAAGAAAAACCCGCGTGGGTAACTTATGAAGAAGACAAAATAGTCAATAATTTTATTGATGAATTAGCAATAAGGAAATTTAATTTTGTCGGCACAGACGAAGAAATAGCGGAATTTGCAATGAGGTTTTTATTGGGCCAGCTTGGCCATGACTGGGAGTGGACAATCATGATGATTTGGGAAATGCTAGGTAATGAAAATGGCATTAACGTAAAGCAATTGAATGAAGAAATGAAAAATTTTGATTACTTGGGATTGTTTCAATAGAAGTCTTTTACTCCTGAGTAATTTTAAACTTTGAAAAAAGGCCCCGAATTTCGTACAATAGTTTTACCGAATGATCCTTGTGGTGAAAGTACCTTACTGTTAGGGAGCGAATGTCGGCACAATAAAAGGTGATCCGTCTTGGCCGCAGGAATCGAGCTTTTGATATACTTACTTATACAATTTTTAGCTCTAAAGCATAGACTAAATCAGGTAATAGGCCGTCAGATAAGCAAAGCTTGCCTTTTTCTGACGAAAAACGTAGGAATAATCTGATAAATTCTGGCAGTCTGGCTAAGACCACGTCAGGAGCTCCAGACGATTTTTATCGAACTAGCAAATTTTAGCTTCAAACAGTTGCTAAAATTAGTTAAAATTCAATCCTATAATCAAGAACCCTAATAAGAATCGAACTGGCCTTAGACTATCGATTTCTCTTCTTGGTCGGATTATTCAAAGTTCCCCATCCATTCAGTCCCATAAAATTGCTGCATAACTGCAGAAGCCAGCAGATACACAATTTCTTGTATCTCCTTTAACTCTTCATCTGATAAACCAGGATAATATTTTCGTATTACATCCAGCGATAACATTGATAATCATCACCTCCTTCCGGAAATTTTAATACTTGACATTGATGCAGAAAGTTAAAGGTGCATCCTGAAAAGTGATATACTTTACACAATGGATCAAAAAGGTTATTCTTTAACCCCCTTACTCTTAATAGCTGCAACTATAATCTTAGTTAGCAGTATATATTTGATTAGTAATTCAAGGATAAATATAAAAAATCCATTAAATAGTAATCAACCAAATTATCCAAGTATAAGTTCAACACCTTCTTCCCAACCAACAAAAACAACTATTCCTGAAAATATAAACTGCACTACTGATGAAGACTGCGGTGTCAATATCTGTGCTTGTACGGCTATGAATAAAGCATATATTGAAACTAAAAATAAAATTTGTGCCAGATATTGTGAGGGTGAACCTAAATGCGTAAATAATAAATGTGAACTGGTTAAAACAGTTGATCAATGTAAACAGCTTAATGAATATTCTTGTAGTAAAGCTTATAACTGCAGGAGTAATTATGAGCAGGTTGGATCAAGTAGAGATAAAGTAGGCATGCCCTTAGATAATTTTAAATTTACCTTTTGCTCAGCTCTTAGCCAAACAGAAATAGATAGAATTAAGGTAGAAAGTAAAAATTGTACAGAAAATGGTGGTTATTGGACTAGGACAAAAGGTAACCCTACGGGTATCTGTGTGAAATAATGGCATGATCGAAGGAACAAAATCTTCCTCTTTTCATTAACAGAAGCTTACTTTAATAATTTTTTATTTTGTTTCCTAGGTAAATAATTTTGTGAAGTTATTACTTTTTTGCCGGTTTCCTTTTCAAGATTAGATCTGGCATCTCCGGCAATTTTACCTCCACGTTTTGAGACTTGTTTATTTTTCTCAAACCCTTGGGGATGTTCTGTTTTGGTAATCTCTGTAGTGGCTGCCTCTCCAAGCTGGGAAAATAATAATTCCAGATCACTCATGTGATCACGCAGATTTTGACGTTTA
>CAZFZP010000044.1:0-4986 GCA_964523515.1 uncultured Gammaproteobacteria bacterium | reverse complement strand
GGGGGAGCTTTTTAGTTGAAACTAAAAAATAAGCCAGGATTACCAGTCCTGCTCCAATCCATCCAATGATATCATCCAGCATATATTCATTTTAGCAGATTGTTTTAGAGATAAATATTTGGTGTTGTTTCTTCATATTCTTGATATTTATGAAAGATTTTACCATCAAATTTATATACCTCTACAGTTCTTCTTACCTGAGGTGGATAATGTCGATGATATACAAGCATTTCTTTAATCCCGTCAGAATCTGTATCTATAAAATCTGTTCCACCGCTACTCCAAATATCCCAAGATTCATTTGAAGAATCAGTTATTACTGGAATCCTTATCAATTTACCATCTTGATATCGATATAAAAGAGAATTTATCAATTTTCCACCTGCGGATATCTCGAGTACTAATGTCCGAATATTAGTTGAGATATCGTAAGAACTACTATTCCTCAACAAACCATCTATAGTTAGCAATGACTTAGTGAAATCGTTGACAAAAATATCAGTTTTCCAATCCCCAAACTCAATCTCTTTAGTATAAAAATGAACAGTTTCCTGCTTATTGTCTAAATCCAAATTATACTTATGATAACTATCTGCCAGATAATTCGGTCTATCAGATTGCCTTGTTAAAACAATAACCACGCTGAAAATGATTAGGCAGATTGTCAGTACAATTATTTTCTTCATTTATTAAGAATAAAGCGAATAAATTCTTTAGTCTCATCAGGCATAGTTCTGTAGTCTAAAGGTCCCTCTTTAGGAAAATTATTTTGTCCCCAATTCCAAGCCGCTAAAGTTTTTTCTAATCTCTCAACTTGCCCCTCATACATTTCATAAAGCCATTTAAAATAAATCATTCCTCCTTTTATATTCTGATCAGCATCATAAGGGTCATCAATCTTAAACCCAAGTTTATCTATCTGTTTAATAGTAATGTCCATCAATTGAAAAATTCCTTTGGCACCAACAGGTGAAGTTGCCTTAGGGTCAAACTGAGATTCTCGTTCCGCTACCCTAATCATTAAATCAGAATCTAGATTATATTCCTGAGCAAATCTACGAATCTTATCTTGTATACTCTCTTCGATTACTTGAGTTGCAACAGAAAAAGTTTTATCGCATTGCTTGCATTTAACTTTTCGTTTCCACTCCTTAAATATAGAAAACCAACAATCTCTTGTACAGTAGAAACCATAACCTTTTTCAATTAGAGAATTATCTGCATAAAATTCTTTCCCACATGAACGACAAGTTTTTAATTGTTTTTTATTTGTACTACTCCAATAACAATTAAGGGAACAATAATTTGTTTTTCTAATTAAATATGGAAGATTTAGAAATTGTTTCTGGCAAGCTGTACAAGTTAAAATGGTTCTGATTTTTAGAGAATAACTGCATGTATATTTAAATATGCCTTCAGATTCAAAGTGACGTATTAGACTACTTCCACAACGTCTACATGTTACTGAAGATAGAAGAGCAGAAATACTATCCATATTTCAGTATGGCCAAATAAAAGGCGAATGTCAATATGGATTTATGTAACTATAGGATTACCATCTAAAATGTGCGAATGCTCTATTGCTAGCTGCAACTTTTTGGATATCATCTCGCTTTTTAGCAGCTCCACCACCGTTATTGGCAGCATCCATTAATTCCGCAGCCAGTTTTTTATCAAAACTATGAAATTCTTTATTAGGCTTGGAATCAGCTGCGGCAATAATCCATCTGATAGCCAAAGCTTCACGCCTATCACCCCTAACCTCAACCGGCACCTGATAAGAAGCTCCTCCTACCCTTCTGGATCTCACTTCCATTTTAGGAGAAATATTTCTAATTGCCCTTTCAAAAACTGTCAAAGGGTCCTCTTTTGTCTCCTCTTTAATCTGATTTAAAGCTTTGTAAACCAAATTTTGGGCGATAGTTTTTTTACCATCAAACATCACCCGGTTAATAAATCTGGTTAAAAGCCTTGATCCATAAATCGGATCTGCAGGTAATATTCGTTTAACAACTTTTCCTGATCTCATAATTTTATTATATAAAATTTCAAGCTCTGCTTATAAATTTTATTGGGCTGCCGGCTCGGCTACAGGAGCTGCTGCTGGCCTAGGAGCTGCCGCTGACCCTCCTTTTTTTGTTCCATATTTTGATCTGCTGGTTTTTCTACCCTGAACTCCTTCTAAATCTAACTTACCTCTGACAATATGATATTTTACGCCAGGCAAATCCTTCACCCTACCACCTCTAACAATTACTATACCGTGTTCAGCTAAATTATGTCCCTCTCCTTGAATATAGGCTGTCACTTCAGTCCTGTTAGAAAGCCTAACTCTGGCTACCTTCCGGAGGGCTGAATTTGGCTTTTTTGGAGTCATAGTTTTAACTAAAGTCACTACCCCACGTTTTTGGGGATTAAAAAGAATCTTATAGCGGCGGTCTTTAGCATTAAACGAACGCCTCAAGGCAGTAGCTTTAACCTTTTTAGAGGTAATTCTACGGCCATATTTTACTAACTGATTAATCGTTGGCATATTATTATATTCCTTCTACCTCAGCCCGCTCAGAACTGGTGGGAATAAGCCGCCCAATTATAACATTTTCCTTAAGTCCAACTAACCTATCGATCTTACCGGCGACTGCTGCATCAGATAATACGGTAGTTGTTTCCTGGAAAGAAGCAGATGATAAAAAGCTTTCAGTTTGCAAGGAAGATCTGGTAATACCCAGGATAATTACCTCAGCTGTAGCTGGTTCTCCTCCGCCGGCTAAAATTCTATTATTTTCCTCTTCAAATCTTAATTTATCAACAATCTCACCAGGTAATAAATTAGTATCTCCCTGAGATTCTAATCTGACTTTATCAGACATCTTTCTGACAATCACCTCAAAGTGTTTTTCATGGATAGAAACTCCCTGAGATTCATAAACCTTACTGGCCTCATCAATAATATACCTTTGAGCTTCCCGCAAACCCCTCACCCTTAAAATATCTTTGGTATCTAAATGTCCGGAGCAAAGTGGTGTACCAGCAGAAATTAACTGCCCTTCTTCTACAAATAAAGTAGCAGTAGCAGGGATAATATATTCCCTTTCCTCGTGTGGTTTTTGAGTAGTTCTAACTCTCACCTTAATCCCGCTGTCATCACTTTCTAAAATAGAAATCTTACCAGCCAGTTCAGAGATAGGGGCTATTGTTTTGGGAGTTCTGGCTTCATATAACTCTTCTACCCTGGGTAGACCTTGGGTAATATCCATCCCCACAATCCCGCCGGTATGGAAAGTACGCATGGTCAGTTGTGTACCAGGCTCACCAATAGCTTGAGCTGCTACTACACCAACCGGAGTACCAATAGTAACCGGTTTAAGAGTAGTCAAATCAAAACCATAACAAGCGCTACAAATTCCGTATTTAGCTTCACAATTGAGTGGAGACCTAACTATCAACTTTTCTACACCAGCTTTGATAATCTCTTCTACTTGTTCTTCATTAATATATTCCCCGGCTTTAACCAATACTTTTCGAGTCTTTGGATTGGTAATATCTGCTATAACTTTTCTACCCAAAATTCTGACTCTAGCATATCCTATGGTTTGTTTTTGTAAAACAAGTTCAATTCCCTCATTAGTGCCACAATCATCAGAACGGACAATCACATCATGGGCAATATCTACCAACCTTCTAGTTAAATATCCGGCATCTGCAGTTTTTAAGGCTTTGTCTGCTACACCTTTTCTGGCACCTCTGGCAGAAGTAAAATATTCAAAGACTGATAACCCTTGCCGGTAATTAGATTTAGTGGGTAATTCCACAATTTTACCGGTTGGATCTACAGATAAACCTCTCATTCCAGAAAGTTGTTTGATCTGTTCAGAGGTAGCCCGGGCTGCTTTGGAATCAGCAATGACTTTAACTGGATTATCAATTGCCAATGATTGCCAAGTTAATTTAGAAATCTCTTCAGTAATTCTAATCCAGACATTTTGAGTTAACATTTTTCTTTCCTCATTAGTGATTAAACCTTTTTTAAAGTTTCCTTCTATCTCCGAAATCTCAGCATCAGCTAATTTTATTAACTTATCTTTTTCTGGAGAGATCACATTATCAAAAATACCAACTGAAACAGAAGACATGGTAGAACCCCAAAAACCTAAATTTTTAATTTCATCGATGATCCTGACTACCTCTAACCGGTCGTATTTAGAAAAAGCTCCGGTAATTATCCTTTTAATCGCATCTGACCCGATATTTTCATTTATAAACCTTAAATCAACAGGTAAAATCCTGTTAAAAATTAATCTTCCTGTAGTAGTTTCAATTTCTTCCCCATTTAATCTGACTTTAATAACTTGTCTTAAATTCAAGCTATTTCTCTCAAAAGCAAAGATAGCCTCTTCCTCAAAATAAATTTGGTCGATGGCCGGTAAATGAGTGTTTATTGAGGTGACATAAAAACAACCTAAGGCCATTTCGCGGTTTGGCAAAGTGATAGGGGCTGCATCAGCTGGTTTTAAAATATTTTCCTTAGCCATCATCAAATTTTTAGCTTCTTCTTGGGCTTTTTCTGATAACGGGACATGAACAGCCATCTGATCTCCGTCAAAATCAGCATTAAAACCGGCACAAATACAAGGATGGATTTGAATGGCATTTCCATCAACTAAGATTGGATAAAAAGCTTGAATACCTAATCTATGTAGTGTCGGAGCCCGGTTAATCAAAATTGGATGGCCTTGAATTATCTCTTCTAAAATATCCCATACTTCTCCTGGCCGAAGTTCCAAGACATTTTTAGCGCCTTTAACATTGGCAGCCAAACCTTTTTTAATCATCTCCCTTAGCACAAATGGCTTGAACATTTCCAAAGCCATTTCCTTTGGCAACCCGACTTGATCAAGGCGGAGTTTTGGACCAACAACGATGACGCTGCGGCCGGAATAATCTACTCTCTTGCCAAGTAAATTCTGCCTAAACCTACCTTGTTTC
>CAZFZP010000043.1:1739-5000 GCA_964523515.1 uncultured Gammaproteobacteria bacterium | reverse complement strand
AGACGGTAGTTTTAACTCTACATCTGAAGATTTTTATTTTGACTTTGATCCAAAGAGTAACCAACAAAGAGATTCATCTGGTAATTTAATTGATGGCTATACAGTTCGGGTTAAGTCAATTAATACAAACTTGGACGAAACAGATCACTTATTTTACTTTTCACCATTTAATTTAAACGAACCATTAGATAATGCTATTACGACTTCTTTATACCCAAGCTTTGATTTTTCTGTGATTAAGCAAAAAAATATTTTGAAAGATAACCTATCTAAATACCAGATACAAGTTAGATCTGGTGGTAGTGAATCTACAGCTTCTTGGAGAACTATTATTGATGATATTCCTATTGATGGGACTTTAGATAATACAAATACGGTAGTTGCAGATAATGATAAATTAAAAGCTGTCTACACAGATGATTCATCAAGGATTAAAGTCTACTCAAAGATCAATCCATTAGTTGGTAGTATGCAATGGAAGGTAGTGGCAATTGATAAAACAGGTCATACTCAAGACTCTGGCGCAAGGTCTCTGAGAGTAAATAGTAAGACTAATATAACCAACAATTTTCCACTTGCTATATTAAATATCTCGGGCTTGGGTAACCCAAATATTTCAACAAATAATATATCTGCAATAAAAGATACTTATTATCTAGGTTCATTAAACCCAATATTTTACGGTATTGCTTTTGTCAACGCAAAAGTTACTTTGAGTTTAACAGATCAAAGTTGTGATACTACTAAATCTACGGATTGCACAAAAACTTATTCAACAATTGCTAATCCAGAATCAAGATATGGAATAAACATTCCTAAAGGAGATTTAAAATGGAATAAAAAATATACAACTAATATGAGTGTGGCTTTAAATCAGGACTACAACGAATTACCAACCTTTACATTATCTACCTCAGGTTACATAACTAAAGTAGTTTCAAAATCAGACCCAACACCTGAAACTAGCAATTCTATTCAAACTCAGCCTGCGACTACTCCAAATCCTACACCAGCAGTGGCTCCGAAGGAGGTAGGAAAACAGCAGGAAACTTCGTCTTCAAAACGCTGCTTCTTCTTCATTTGTTTATGATAAAGCTATATATAGTTACCCTTTTTTTTGTTTTGCTCCAACTCATAATACCTAAACAAACCTTTGCATATACAAATAATATGTCTGCATCTATGGTTCTTGGTCAGTCTAATCTTACCAGTAACTCCTCGGGAACTTCTGCCAGCTCGCTTAAGGAACCCAAAGGGGGAATGTGCGTTTATAATGGTAAATTTGTTCTAGTTGACTATGGTAATAGCAGGGTTTTAATTTGGAATTCAATTCCGACAAGTAACGGCAAACCCGCAGATGTCGTGGTAGGGCAAGCTGATTTTACGAGTGGAGGAGCCAATCCTGGCGGAGTAAGTGCTTATACATTTGATAGGCCTGTTGGTCTTTCCTGCCCTGGTGGAAAAATGATCGTCGTTGATGAGCATAATAACAGGGTTCTAATTTGGAACTCTATACCTACTGTGAATAATACTCCTGCTGATGTAGTTTTGGGCCAAATTAACTTTACATCAAATGCAGAACAACAAGGCGGTAACCAAATCTTTGGTGCAACAGGTGCTACTATGCGTTTACCCCATGGAGTTTTTAGCGATGGAACCAAATTATTTGTTGTTGATTCTGGCAATCAAAGAATATTAGTCTGGAACTCAATTCCCACTGTAAATGGCACATCAGCTAATTATGTAATTGGGCAATATAACCTTACAACAGTTAACTTTGATGAGGCGAATGATCCAACCAGAGTTACTTGCGGACCTAACAGTATCGGTGGAGAGGCAATAGATGCTTATATCTACAATAATAGACTTCTTGTTGCCAACACCTTTCCAGTAGGAGCCCATAGGGTAACTATCTATAATACGATCCCTACTTCAAGTGGGGCTCAAGCAGACTTAGCAATAGGATCAACAAGTTTAACTAGCTGCGGTTCCAACTTAGGAGGGATTGGTTCAAATACCTTAAGCAATCCCTGGGGTTTGTCTGTGGATTCTAAAGGGAGACTGATTGTGGGTGACTATGCTAATAATAGAGTTTTAATATATAACTCCGTGCCAAATGTAAATGGAGCATCAGCAAATATAGTTTTAGGCCAACCTAACTTTACTTCCAACACTATCAACCAAGGAGGATCTGCAGCGGCTAATACATTCTCAGGATTAAGACCTGTGTTTGCTTATGGAAACAAACTTTTTGTGGGTGATGGGTATAATAACAGGGTGCTTGTATTTGAAGATGTTATTAAAAATCCCTCGCTTACTTTAAACAACTCTCCCGAGGGACAAGCAAATGGCTTAATCAGGTTAAAGGGTAATTCAACAACTGATAGTTTATATACCATTCAATCTGTAGAATATTCTGTTAATGGTGGTGGATTTTCAGGAGCTACTGCTACTGATGGGAATTTCAACTCAACATCAGAGGATTTTTACTTTGACTTCGATCCAAAATCAAATAATAATTCTCAAGAAGGTTACGCAGTAAGAATAAAATCTACTAATACTAATCTTGATGTAACAGATAATCTATTTTATTTCCAGCCATTTAGTTTAAATTCACCATTAAATAATTCTATTTCTACTTTACCTTTTCCCATTTTTGATTTTTCTGTTATTAAACAAAAAAGTGCGTTAAAAAATAATCTTTCTAAATACAAGATTCAAATAAAAAGAGGCAGCATTGATTCCAATGCATCATGGCAAGTATTAATTGATGACATACCCATTGATGGGAGTTTAGATAACACTGGCTCTACAATCTTTGAAAACGATAAGTTAAAAGCGGTTTATACGGATGATTTATCAAAAATACAAGTTTACTCTAAAATAAATAAGTTATCTGGAAGATATTCTTGGAAGGTTGTTGCGGTAGATAAAGCAGGGCACAACCAAGAGTCAGATTCAAGAGTTCTTCAAGTTAATGCGAACTTAGGTACCCGTTTAGATAATTTTAATTATGACCCAAGTTTTCCTCTAACCCTTTTATCTTTAACAGGACTCGGGAATATTACTCTATCAACGCTAGATCCCTATTCAATTAAAGATAGCTACACTATATATGACACAACTCCAACCATTTATGGGATTGCTTTTATTAATTCTAAAGTTATCCTAACTTTTACAGAAGTTGGTTGTGATACTTCTAAAATAACCAACTGCATAAAAACTTATATCACCACTGCTAATCCAGAATCTAGGTTTGGG
>CAZFZP010000043.1:0-1729 GCA_964523515.1 uncultured Gammaproteobacteria bacterium | reverse complement strand
TAAAGTTTGGCAAAAAATATACTGTTTCTCTTTCTGGCTCTTTGGATAACAAATATTCAGAGTTACCGATATTTACTTTAGCCATAGGTGGAGCTATCCAAAAAAGTTCATCGAGCAAAGAAACAACTGTTCAGCAGCAAACATCAACAGTAAATCCCAGCCCAACACTTACACCCATCCCTACACCAACTCCCAAACCAGTCGGAGAACAAAAAGGAACTTCAAATAAAAAGTGTTTTCTATTCATCTGTTTTTAGACATATATGGATAAACCAAATTTAGAAAAAGATAAAAAATTAATTATAGAAACTTTAAGGAAACTAAAATCTGAAAAAGATTTAACTAATTTTCTTGATGACCTTTTAACAGAGGAAGAAATTTTAGACCTTGCCCAAAGAATAAAAATAGGAAAACTAATTTTGGAAGGAAAAAGTTATGATGAGATTTCTGAAAAGATAGGAACTAGTACATCTACTGTTTCAAAAATAGGACAAATAATTAAATATGGAAAAGGCGGATTAGAAAACTTTTTAAAAAATAAAAAGTGAAGGAGGTGTATAAAAATTATGAATATGACAATGGAAGTTACAACAGCTCATATAATAGCTGGCTTGATTGGAGGTTTAGTTAGAGCTTTGGTAGGAATTACTAAAGATAAAACTTTTACTCCTGAAACTTTTAAATTTCAGTGGAGATATTTTGGAGTTACTATGCTAGTCTCTGCAATTGTTGGAATAATGTCTGGGATAATAGCTGATAATGATTGGAGAGTAGCTTTACTTGCTGGTTATGCTGGCACTGACTTTTTGGAAGGACTATATAAATTAAGATTCTCTCAATTCTTTAAAATATCTTAACCGAGAGTCATTTACTCCAAATGCCTAATCTTTTTTTCTTGGCTTCTTCCTGGGCTTTTAATAACTGCTCTTGGTATATGAAAGGTTTTTTATGTTGGTAAATTACTACCTGAGCTAAACCTTTTCTTGCTAGCTCCACAGAAATATTTTTACCATCTAAAACTAAATAAGCTAAAATTCTGCCGAACTTATCTCCTTTGTAATTATCATATTCTAAAGTTACAGATTTGCCTTCAACAAGTTTTCTGTTTTCATCAGTTGATTCTTTTTCAAAAGGTTCGTTCGTTTCCGGTGAAGTAATTCCTACATATCTAACAATGCTGCCATTTTCTAAAACTACTGTATCTCCATCAACTACCCTTTTTACTTTTCCTTTCTTGGGAAAGTAGGAAATATTTTGAGTTTGATATTTTCCAGTGTTATTCAAGATTACTTTAATTTTTTTTTCAAATTTAGTACCTTTGGTCAATGGGAGAATATCATTTAATAATTCTTCTGGAACTGTAATCAGTTTAGATTTCATAACACTTTACTATTGTAACCTTGTACCGTTGTAGCATAGTACAACATTAATACTGGGCTTTTTAGACCAAGTAGACTGTTGCTTTTGCTTTTTTGTCTGACTTTAATTTTCCAGATTTCACTAAATCTTTTAAATAATTTGTTGCAGTACTTTGAGAAACTTGCAATAAATCTCTGACATCTTGATTATTGATTTGTTTCTTTCCTGCTAACTCTAAAATCTTGTTTAAATTATCTTCCCTTCTCTTTTTTCTTTTTTCATTTGCTTTTACCAAAAGCTCTTTAACATTCTCATCAAATTTTTGTTTGACTTGTTCATCAACACTAACTTCTGGCTCTTTCTCTTCGGG
>CAZFZP010000042.1:0-5158 GCA_964523515.1 uncultured Gammaproteobacteria bacterium | reverse complement strand
AAGCCGAGGCAGGGATTGTTGGGGTTGGGGTAGGCGGGGTTGTTGGGGTTGGAGCAGCTGTGGGAGCTGCAGTAGGTATTGGGGTTGGACCGGAAGTGGGAGTTGATCCTCCTGATGCTAAAGCTATAGCCAAATCCTGTGATACTACACTAAAGTTCCAGTCAGTTGGGCTACAACTTCCTGGATTAATAACCTCTGGATCGGAGCAGTTTTCAAGTTTTGCAAAAAGTCTAAAAGATTGGCCGCTGTTTACTGACATATAGCAATATTGGGTTATTGTTTTCGGATCCACGGGTACTTTTTGATTGGCCATATAGGTTGTAATTCCGGAATAAAGCGCAGATGTATCTGCGCCGGAACAGTCTCCTTCAACTCCGGGAGTCCCGTCAATGTATCCGTCATTTTTCTGGAAGTATATCTCAAGAGCAGAGGAAAGCGCTCTTAAATCAGATTTCCTTGTAGAATCCCTGCCTTTGGATTGAACTCCCTGGAAACTTACCATCCCAATCCCTGCCAAAACTGCAATTATAGTAATAACCGTAAGCAGTTCAATTAAGGTAAAACCGAGAGAATTGAGAAATGAGAGATTAGAATGGAGAAAGGATAATGGAGAGTTGGGAATTTGACTTTCAACAATTTTCCTTTTTCCATTTTCAATTTTCAATTTCATGATAAGCTTCCTTTAAGTTTTTTAACTGAAGCAGTAAGTATGGCAACAATCTCATTTCCATTCTCAACTCTCCACTTTATTAATAATACCAGAAATTAAAAAAGAAATTTTGGGAGGTAGTAAGTTAGATTTTTTGAAGTGGGATGTGAGAAGTGGGAACTTGAAGTGAGATGTCTTGATAGGTTAAGATAACGCCGTGATAAAGAGTTTTCTTGATCTGGATGTATATAAAGAGTCTTTTCAGCTATCAATAGAAGTGGAGGAGCTATTAAAAAACTATCCAGCTTCTGAGAAATATTTGTTAGTTGATCAGATGAGAAGGGCATCAAGATCAATTCCAGCACAGATTGCAGAAGGATATGCAAGAAGGGAAGCTTTAAAAGATTTTCAAAGATACTTACGTGATTGTGTAGGAGAGGCTAATGAAATGATTAATCATCTTCTTCTAGCTAAACATAAAAGTTATATTAAAAAACCAGGTTTGTCTGATGAGTTGATAAAAAGATATAACCAACTTGGTAAAAAACTCAGTAATCTTAAAAATAACTGGCAAAATTATAGATAGATGTTTTGAAATGGGAGTGAGAAGTGAGAATTATGGAACTGGATGTCTAGAGGTGGGAGGTGAGATGTGGGAATTTGAATTTTTGATTTCTTGAAGTTTTGATCAAATATTCAACTTATCAAGATATCAATATCAAGAATATCCCACTTCCCATTTCAAGAATTCCAAAATTTAGTACCAGAAAAAGAAATTTTGGGAGGTAGTTACTGTTCAAAACAAGTAAGCTTTAACCAAACCCTCTAAATACCGTTTTATCTCATCTGGTTTAGGTAGTGATGCTTTGGTGACTGGAATAATTTCAAAATTTGAGATATCACCAAAATATACCAGTTGTTCTAAAAATAGTTTCTCATCAAAGAGGGCTCCGTATACGTTTTTGGTTTCAGAAATGAGTTTATTTAAATTTATAAACCCTTTGGTTAACATAGTGTATAGATCAAAGTAATCACGGTATTCTCCACGCCTGCCAATTGTATATGCTTTTTGTAAGGCAATTTCTTTCACCGAAAATAGCCAGAGACCATTGATTGCCTTAATGGGTTTTAAGCGAGTTTTAAAAGGATAATACAAAAATGTAACTTTAATATTATTCTCCGTAAAAAAGGTAAGCTCATCAGATGTATCCACCGCCACATTTTTAATTCTTATAGTTTTAGAAAGCTTTTCAAGTAGTTTTTTAGGGATCATCAGAGAAGAGAAGAAATCAAAATCAAACGATTTACGGTGACCAAGCTGCAAAGAAAGTGCTGTTCCTCCACTTAAGACAAAATTTGCCACATACGGAATTAGTTTTTGTAACAATTCCTGTCTTTTTTTATCTAATAGATCGAGGTGTAATTTTGAGATATTTTTGTTCATCAATTGGAATATTAATATCTAATATGAAGTTTTTAATAAAATTAAGCGCAGGGTAAGTATATACTTTTTTAGGAAATGCTAAAAAAAGCTTTTTTACTTTATTCCGACCAATAGTTTTATTTAAAAACTCAATCTCCTTTAGGTCTCCAAACATTAGTATTTGATGAACACTATCCGGTGAATTCAAATCTGCTTTAGAATACCAAACCGATTTTATACGCATAACCTAATGATATTTTACCATAATACCAGAAATTAAAAAAGAAATTTTGGGAAGTAAACTTGGGTTAGAGGCCTCTGCCAATGCAGACTACAGTTAAACGATCTTGGGTAAGAACTCCCTTTGCATTGTTTGTAATTCCAAATTTAGAGAGATCGATTCTACCTCCTGTGTTACTCAGACCAGTAGCCTGCTCACTTACTGCACTGCCCAGTACATTATTAAATTCTAAAATTAAGGTGGTTTCTAGTCCGCTCGCGGTCCGTCCATGAAGATTCGCATTAAAGTGTTGCCTAAAGCCGCTTCCATCAACTATAGCACTGGTTGAAGTATTCATTATCCCTATAAGATCCGCCGGACCGGCGGCAATATCACAAGCATTTATAAATCCAGGTAAGCTTATTTGCTGTGCTCCGTCAGCATAAGCAGTTGAACCTGCTATTAAACTTCCTGTGATTATTAAAAAACCAGTAGCAGCTCTGCGGAAATTAGATCTTAATCTAGCTACCAAACCGCGCTGAAATGTTTGCTGAATTGGGGTTAACTCTAGTTTAGTATCCAAAAGCCTATCTGGGGACATAACTTTTATACTGTAAACCTTTTTTAAAATCTTGTCAATAGTAAAAATTATGGAGCTTGCCTAAGCACCGCGCCGACCATGGCCCAATTTTTATCAGCGGCCGTAGACCAAGTCATGGTGGTTGAAACAGGTGAACCAACCTTTCTGCTGTGCCCAATATGAGCAAGACCTGAAGATATATTTGACATCTGTGTTTGTCCCAGGCCCACATTAAGTGTATTTGAACCAAGTACTGATATGCCATCAATTACCATATCCCCGGAAAAGGAAGAGATGTTAATTGAAGGTGTACCAATACCAGTTGAATTTATGGAATTTATCGGGGCAGATTGTGTTACCCCCTGCCAACAGGATGCGCCGAAGGCCACCTCAGAAGTACCAGTTGTAGGAGTGACTAAGTTTGTTCCTGAATCAGGATCTATTAAATACCATATTGTAACAAGCGGGCCATTAATGTTAAAAGCTTGATTAAGTTTAGTAAGAGATCGCGCGGGAGAACCATAACTAATCCCAGATACCTGGCTACTTGCATCTCCTCTCCATTCTGCAGTTGTCACAATTAGCATCTTTTGTGTACTAGACCCACAATTTTGGTTCCAACCCAAAATACCTGTTGACTGGGTATTTGCAACCAAAGCAAGTGTAGGAGGAGGGGGAGGGGTGGCAGTGGGAATAGGTGTAGGGGTTGGGGTTGGGGTTGGGAGTTGGGTTGCTATATATGGAACCCCTGCAACTTCCGTCCATTTTTGCAAAGTATCTGAAAATAAATCTCTTAATATTACTACATATTTGGATTGGTGGTTGATTACTTCTGCAGGTGTTGAATTATCTGATAATATTCGGCAAAATACTATTGGTTTGGTTGAGTCAAGAGATATTAAGCTTCCGGTTATAGTAAGCGCCGGTGCAGAAACTGAACTTTTTGTACAACCTGTACCTCCTGTATAAATAGTGCCCTGGGAGATTATTACTGTGTTTATTATTTGAACACCAGCGTTAATATTTACATTGCCTTTAACAACAAAAACTAATCCTGTGGTTGCAGTTCCATAAGTTATATCGGCGAAGCTTATATTTAAATTTCCGTCAATGAAAATTATGCCTGTTCGGGAGCCGCTTGGATTCCCGGTTAATTCTAAATTCCCTGTCAGGTAGTAGAGTTGATCTTCCGCTGCCCCCATGGGGATATTAGCTTGCGTTGCCGGATTTACTGTGATCATAGTGTTTTTATTTACAAAAGCGGTCGGATTATCTTTTGCCTGATCGAAGTGCCTGGATTTAAGCTCCGCGTAAGTAGGGAGCTTAAATGAAATAAAAGCAGCTTTCGGATCATACGCACAGATGCCGGCGGGGTTTCCGAATTTGCCTGTTAAGGCGCTGTCCGCGCCGATGCTTATTAAACCGGAAGCTCTTGCATTGGCAGATGTATCAACCTGGCATTCAGTCCCTGCAGCAAAGGAGGTAGGGGTTAGGGTTTGGGGTTTAGGGGATAAGATATAGAATAAAGTAACAAGTAACAAGAACAACACCATTGTCATCCTGAGGGCGAAGCCTGAAGGATCTCTCAACTTGTTTGAGAAACCTTGCATTCGCAAGAGATTCTTCGCTACACTCAGAATGACAGTATAGATAGTTTCGAGTTTTCCCATCATGGTCCTCCCGGGGTATTAATGTTGGTATTTGAATGTACATCTCCTCCGGTTGTCCTAAGCCAGGGGAGGGCAGAGGATATAGTTAAGGTAACTGTATCAAAAACAGTGGTAGCTCCGTTTGTACAATCAAGCCTGTATGTACGTACAGCAGGCGGGCTTGAAAGTATACCTGTTGATTCCCCTGCGGAGTTATTTAAAGCTTTTGCTCCGCTCCAGGAATCAGATGCATTGCAGGATGTAGCATTAGTTGAACTCCACCTTAAGGTATGGGATGAGCCGTTAGTTATGTTAATCCCTCCTCCGAATCCTGCAAGAGTACCATCTACAGTTAAATCAACTGTAATTCCGGAAGGGGTTGGGGTAGGGGTTGCAGTAGGACCGACATATGTTGGATAGGTTGGGTATGTTGGATATGCGGGGTAAGTTGGATATGTAGGGTATGTTGGATATGCGGGGTATGATGGATAAGTAGGATAGTTTGGATAAGTAGGTCCACCATACGTTGGGTAAGTTGGATATGTAGGATAAGTAGGGTATGTAGGATAAGTAGGGTAACTTGGGTATGTAGGATAAGTAGGGTAACTTGGGTATGTAGGATAAGTAGGGTAACTTG
>CAZFZP010000041.1:5055-5344 GCA_964523515.1 uncultured Gammaproteobacteria bacterium | reverse complement strand
CCGGCTTTGCGGTTAATCGTTATCCTGCTTTAGGTGAATCTGTCGGCCGAAGTTCAGATGGTAACAGTCAGTGGATACTGTTTACCTCTCCCACTAAGGGGACTACTAATGTATCGGCTGCTCCTGCTAATAAAGCAGTTGCCACCACCATTGAAGCCCATGGTTATCCGAGCTGGTACGGGGATAATAACGGCACAAGGGTAGCTGCTTGTCTGGATGGATCAGACCCCAGGTGTGCTATGGTCGGGGAAGCGGGTTTTGATCCTGCTAATCCGACGGTTCTTACGGG
>CAZFZP010000041.1:4592-5045 GCA_964523515.1 uncultured Gammaproteobacteria bacterium | reverse complement strand
TTTTTCTACTGGAGTGCAGAAGCATTAATGAATACGCCGGGAGGCGGGGCGAGGTTAGTTTTGGCAACCGAGGGAGCTTTTACCGATGGCCCGGCTATTGAAGGTGACCAAATTACTTTTGGAAGGATCAGAGTCAGGGCGAATGGCTTAACTCCTAATACCGACTATACAGTTACCCATCCTTACGGCAGTGCGGTGATCCGGACTGATGCTACCGGTAACTTAAGAAGTGATAATGATGATATCGGGTGCGGGGGAAACCCTTGTACCTTTTCAGATGCCCTGAACAGCCCTGTTTTTAATGGATTCTTGCGTTGGGATAGCGGTGCGCCGGCAGGATACTTGGGCGATGGAATTACAGAACACGCTGTTACCGGCAGTCCCACCGGCAATAACTTCTTTAGAATCGAAGGTCCTGGATTGCCGGATGGAGGAATTCAGACCAGTAGTTTT
>CAZFZP010000041.1:0-4582 GCA_964523515.1 uncultured Gammaproteobacteria bacterium | reverse complement strand
TGAGTGCGGGGCCCAAGCATATGATCAAGTATGCGCCTGCCGGATGCGTCAATATTTCACCTGACTCACCGGTTTTAGTTTCTCCGGTCAATGGAGCAGCAGATATTGTCACCAGCCCAACTCTTACTTGGAATAGTATTACCAGTTTTGGTATAAATTGTTTGGGTAATACCAACAGGTTTGAAATATTTCTGGATGCGGGTAATGTTGACCCAACAACTTCTTGGGGGAATGTAAGCGAGGCGACTTTAAGCAAGCTGATTTTAGGACTGGACGGCAGTACTACTTATTCCTGGAAGATTAGAGCAAAAAACGATTTATTGTTTACCGATTCGGAAATACGGACTTTTACTACCATTGTTACTGCACCTTCGCTGAGGGCTGTTTCAGCATCTTTTAGGGAAGACGGATACCCAACATGGTACCAGGATGACAATGGTATTATGGTTCAGGCTTGCCTTGACGGAGCAGATCCACTTTGTGCTGCTGCCTTACCGCCGTTTGGAGAGGAACTGCAATGGGATCCGAATCAGCCGACGGTATTTCCAATCAATTTCCCTTCGGAATTCTTCTACTGGAGTGCTGAGTCAGCTATCAGTAGCGCTGGAGTAAACGCTTTGCTGATTTTGGCTGATGAAGGAGCTTTTTTAAACGAGAATCCTGCACCCGGAGACCAGATGGTTTTTGGTCGGATCAGGGTTCGTGGTGACGGATTTCTACCAAATACCGAGTATACTGTTACTCACCCGTACGGTCAGGGCGTTTATACTACTAATGAATTCGGTGCCTTGCGTCCAAGTCCAAATACAGAGGATATTGGCTGTACTGCCTCGCTTTGTGATTTCTCTTTAGCCTTAAACAGCCGGATTTTTGGAGGATTTTTAAGACAGCCCAGTGCGCCGGAGGGCTACTTGGGCGATGGGATCAGTTTCCTGCCGGTTATCGGTAGTCCCTTAAATCAAAACTTTTTCCGGATTGAAGGGCCTGGATTGCCTGACGGTGGTATACAAAGTAACTTGTTTGCTGTTACTGGTAAAGTGTTTGTTCCCACGCCGCCACCTCCGGGTTGTGTTGATAACGCCCCTGATCAGCCAACACAGGTAAGCCCGGCAAATACTGCCACAGAGATTTCCACTAATCCGTTAATGACCTGGAATGAAGTTGTCAATTTCGGTATCAACTGCGCGGGCGGTAGGAACCAGTTTGAAGTATTTGTGGACCAGGGGACTGTTGTGGATCCAACCACCTCCAGAGGTACTGTGCTGGGAACACAAACAAGCTTCACTGTCCTGAACTTACTGCCCAATACTACCTATTCCTGGAAAGTTAGGGCTTCCAACAGCGCCTTGTTTACTGACTCTGTGGTCCGGAACTTTACCACGACTGCTTCTACAGCCGACAGAGCTGTTGCACAAACAAACAATATAAATAATGGTTATCCTGATTGGTACCGTGACGATTTGGGGATATCGGTTGTGCCCTGTCTTGACGGGCAAGATCCTAATTGTGTTTTACCAGCAGCAGGAGAAGAAGCATTTGATCCTATTCAACCAACTGAATTTCCTAATAATTTCCCTTCAGAATTCTTTTATTGGGTAGTCCAGTCAGACTCGGTTGTGACTCCAGGTGAAGGAGAGGCTGATATCCGCTATGCAGCTGAAGGCGCGTTTTTGCCTGAAGTGATTGCCGACGGCAATCAAATCGCCTTTGGTAGGATTAGGGTTCGCGCCACTGGACTTTTGCCGAATGAGTCTTATATTGTCACTCATGCTTACGGAGTGGATTCCTATAATACTAATGAAAACGGCGATATAGTTGCCACTGCTGGGACAGAAGATATAGGTTGTGAGGTAGCTCCTTGTAATTTTACACTGGCTCTTTCCAGCCGTGTCTTTGGTGGATTTTTGCGCTCGGTTAGCGGTGTGCCAATAGGCTATTTAGGTGACGGAGCAACTTTAGGTGAGGTAACAGGTTCACCATTGGGTCAAAATTTCTTCAGAATTGAAGGTCCGGGTCTTCCTGCCGGAGGACTTCAAACAAACCTTTTTACAGTTTCAGGTAAATTGCTCGGAGAAGTTCCACCTAGCACTGATGTGGTTGCTCCGGTCATTACACTACTTGGTGTGGATCCGATCAATCTAACAGTGGGTACTTTATATGTTGATGCAGGAGCCACTGCTTTAGATAATGTTGATGGGGATATTACCGCTAGGATTGCTACTACTAACTTAGTTAATACTACAGTAATTGGTATCTATACTGTCACCTATAATGTATCCGATGCTGCCGGAAATACTGCTACTCCTGTTACCAGGACAGTTAATGTGGTTCCTTCGGTTGATGTAATTGCTCCAAATCTGCTGAGTTTTACCTCAACTACAGTTGATGGAATCTATGGCCCAGGAGCCAGTATTAATATCACTGCTAACTTTGATGAACCGCTTGGCGTAGGTAGCACGGTCACAGTTGTTTTAAACACTATCCCTACCGAGCTAATTGCTTTGAATTTGATTTCCACTAATACCCTTTCAGGAACTTATATTGTTGGGTTATCAGGCAGCGGCCAGAATTCCCCTGATCTGACTGTTGCTTCCATTATTTCAATGAATGTCACGGATGTTGCTGGTAATTTGCAAACCTCCACCACTTTACCTGCAAGTAATATAGCTGTAACCAGTAATATAGTTGTGGATACAACTCCTCCTAATATAACTGGGTTGACTAACGATACTGTACCCAAAACCTCTAAAACCTGGGTGTGGAGCTCCTCTGATGTATCAGCAGAGTTTCGATACCTGATTGATCAATCGGCTACCAGTGTCCCAACCGGGATCTATAACGATATCAAAACTGCAACCCAAAGTACTGGTGTGGGGACATTCTATATACATGTTCAGGCAAAAGATCTATTAGGCAATGAAAGTACTGTGATGACTGTTTCAGCGGTTTTAAGTCAAGCATCTGGAACGATTATTCTCCAAAACCAAATGATTCCAATCGCGTCAATTGGTAGCTTTATCTTTAAAGGTGACATTTCGGGGATTATTAATCGAAACGGCAGTATCACAGTAAATAACCTTAGCCCGGGAGTATATAAATCAACAGAGGCAACTTCGTCTCTCAAGTTTATTCTGACTAATATTACTTGTGATGATAATAATAGCTCTGGTAATACAATCACAAGGACGGTGACTTTTAATTTAGATCCGGCAGAAGTGGTGACATGTACATTCACAAACAGTAAACCCGGATCAATAAAAGGCACAGTTTTTGAAGATAGGAATAGTAATGGTGTAAAAAATTCCAGAGAAAGAGGTCTTAGGGGTTGGACTGTTTATTTAGATCAAAATAATAACGGATTATTAGATTTGGAGGAAAAATCAGTCGTAACTAATTTACAGGGTAGCTATACTTTTAGCGGTTTATTGCCAGAATTATATGTTGTCAGAGAAATAACAATTGGTGGTTGGCTACAGACTCTCCCGATTGGTGGTCAACATACTATTAATCTTGGAGCTGGGGAGAATGTTCAGGGAAGAAATTTCGGTAATCTCAGAATCTAGTTTAGCTAAAATCGTCTGATTACTCCTACACATTTACCTTGGATTTTAACATCTATAGCAAAAATAGGTTCCATAGAAGAGTTGGCCGGTTCCAGTCTGATACGGTTTGTTTCCTGGTAATATTTTTTTAAAGTGGCTAATCCATTATCTAAGAGAGCCACTACAATCTCCCCATTGTTAGCAGTAGCTTGTTCTTCAATTACCACATAATCTCCATCTAAAATCCCTTCTTCAATCATGGAATCTCCTTTAACCTGGAGAACAAAAGAGTGTTTTTTACCGGAAATCATATTGGCAGGAATATTAGCTGTGGCGTTTGGATCAGTATAAGTCATAATCGGCTGTCCGGCTGCAATATAGCCTAATATAGGCAATTCGATTCCTTTAAGCGTTTGAGAAATTTGTTGATCTAAAACTTCTATGCCTCTGATAGCCCCCTCAAACTTTTTAATTAAACCTTTTGTCACCAGAGCTTGCAAATGTTCGTGGACAGTAGCTAAAGATGAAACACCAATACTCTCAGCGATTTCACCTAAAGTAGGAGAGTAACCATATTTTTCAATATACTGCTTAATAAAACCTAGAATTTGTTTTTGTCTTTTGTATAATGTTACTGGCATTCGTCTTTTGTTTGTGTTAATAGAATACCAAAGTGAACCCGAAGATGTCAACCCTATATTTTTATATCAAAATCTATCAATTTTTTTGCCTCTTGACAAGTTCGGGTATTATTGGGTAGTGTGAAACTTAAGAAAATAAGTATTAAATGGTGAAACTTATTATTAGCATAAGTTTGATAGTGTCTTTCCTTTTTGCTTTTTGGCAAGTTCCAGCCCTTGCTGTTGATAAAAATGATGGATCCGACCGAATCATTGTTAAATTTCATGCCATTTCTTCAAAGCAAAAAGAGAGCTTGATTAAAAGCTTTGGGGTATCCGGATTTGAAAATTTAAAGCTGAAAGATACCGTTGTTTTAAATATACCCCAAAAAAGATCTACTGAGCTAATCTCTGTACTTT
>CAZFZP010000040.1:0-5456 GCA_964523515.1 uncultured Gammaproteobacteria bacterium | reverse complement strand
TGTTTATATTCATCTTCTATATCGTTAAAAGATTTAAAACCCCTGTACCTGAACACTTTCTTTTTAGGAAATTGATTACTTAAATATCTCTGCGAGATATATAATGCGGGAGGAATATCAACTATTAAATATTTTTTTACTCCGCCCAAGGTCAGCCAGACATAAGCATTTCTTCCATAACCTGCGCCTATTTCCAGGATTGTTTTGATCGATCCGGGTTCAGTATATTTAAAGATAGTGTCCAATTCCAAAAGAGAATTTGCTATGTCTTGAGAAATTAGACGGTCTTCAAAGTTTATTGCCGGGGGAGAGCCTTCTGATGGCTCACTTAAGCTGGCTAATTCCTTTTCCAGCCCCTGATTTTTTACATATTGCCACAAAAGCAAAGTGATTAAATTAAACTCCTTAATTCTATATGAGAAAACCGGCAATTTCAAAGCGAGTTCTCTGGCATTGGATATCTCTTTTTCACTAAGGTTGCTGACCAAAAAATCCAACTGTGATTTAATTGGCTTTATTGATTCCGGAAACTCAGATGTCTCCAGCCACATACAATATTGGTTGGCAACAGTGTGCTTAAACTTGTCATAGCCGTAACTTAATAATTCTCCAATGCGTAAATTATTGAAATCAACCCAAAAATCAGTGGTATATTTTTTCTCTCCATACTTTATGTAATAATCCATGAGCATTTCTTGCAACTCTGGCGGCGCATCTTGAATATTATCCATTTTCATAATTTCAATTCTTTTTTCATTTTTGTTATATCCAAAGAGGAATCTTGCGGCACCCAGTCAGGTTTAGGAATGGACTCAATATCCGGTCGTGTTTCGCGGGCATATTCCTCCAAACTTATTCTCTGCCCGCCCAGATTCATCACTCCGGTAGCTTTAGATTTTACCACTTTTAAAACTAGGGGAGCCATCTCCTTTGTATAAAGCTTAGAAACAAACTGGTTTTTATAGACCTTTCCCCAGGGGAATGGGGATGGTCCAAAGTCCAAACGCAAAATAAGAAACTTTTTAAGCATTTGCACTGCACATTCTCCTCCGAGTTTTGACCAGGCAAATTTGGAAGGTGGAAGCAAGCCAGCCTCTTCTTTATGCGGTCCTGCTCCGCTATAAACATAATCAGTGGAAGTGTAAATTAGCTTTACACTTGATTTATAGCAAGCCAGACAAATGTTTGCTGTACCTATTATATTGACAGTTAGGCCAGGAACTGGATCTGTTTCATGTTTTGGTGGTTTATTGGCAGCAGCCAGATGTAAAATAACATCCGGTTTGTATTTTTTTATGGCTTTTTCAATAGATTTAAGGCTGGTAATATCAAGTTCTCTGCGGGTAGGGGAGATAATCGTTGAGTCAAGTTTTCTTATCTCACTTCCTAAGAGTCCTGATCCGCCTGTCATTAAGATTTTGTATATCATCTTAGTTTTATTGCATTCTTCCGGTCATCCGCATATATACTTCGAATTTCTTCTATCTCGCGAGTTTCCTGATAAGGGAACAAACTATAACAAAGCCAGCCATTTTTTATGTTTTCCGGACTGAGTCTTGCTACAGTAGTCTTAAGCTTTTCAATTGTATAATTTTCATTTATTAACTTGTAATGATATAATTTATACGTATTGATGTTATATGCCACAGTGCCTATTGGGTCACACTTGTGAGCACCGGCTCCGTAATTTATTTCTTTAATAAATTTTTTATTAAAAAGGCAACACTTGTCATAATTGGGATCCCTTACTCCATATTTGATACTGGCGATATTGAAGTTATCTTTCATGTTTACCATATTATAAGCTTCGGGCTTGATTATAGATGTTCGGGAATTCTCTTCTGCCTTAAGTTGTTCCTCGTTTATATCCAGGAGCTCGTCCGCATCGCACATTAAAACCCAGTCAGTTTTTGCATCTTTCCAGCAATTATTTTTAATATCCATATGACGGCGGTCTGACATTTGGTTATTTGTGTCAAACGGGATAATCTCACAATCACTCCCAAGTGCAATCTTAACTGTATTATCAGTGCTCATATTGTCATACAGGATGATACGGCAGTCCGGAAACCGACTCCGATAATGGTCTATCATAAATTGGATCAGTGCGCTCTCGTTATAAGCGATTGTATATACGGTTACCATTTCATTACTTAATATTATTTAAGTTTTAGACCAGTCAAAATCAATATCAGGGTCATCATAGGGAATAGATCTAATAGTTACGTTGTTTGGATAATATACTTTAGCGGCATGATAGATAATACCCATGTTTTTATCTCCCAGAACCTTATAGCCGTGAGCTACTTCACCAGGAATGGCAATAACCATCATATTAACCTCTCCAGTATAAATTATTTGAGTTTTGCCTTTGGTTTTCGAGTCAGGTCGGCAATCATAAAGAACTACTTTTGCCTGACCGCGAGTGACACACCATGTTTCCCAGTAATCGTGAATATGAAAAGCTTTAATAATACCGGGTTTGGTTTCAGAGTAGCTTGTTTGTAAAACTTCATGGAATGTATCCTCACCAAATTTAATAAGTTCAGTAAAAAATCCGTGCTCATCCGAATGCTTGATAACTTTTTTGGTAACAACGCCATCAATCATAGCGATATTATACAATATCTTTATATGAGACAAAAAAATATTTGACACAGTTTTATTACTCATATATAATTATAAGATAAATATGGAAATACCAAAAATTTGGGAACTTTATCCTGCTCTTGCAACAGAGGTGAGAAATATGCACGAGTCAACTGGGCTTGTAGCTTCTGGTCATGATGCTGATCATGATTTTGAAGTTGGTCAGTTGGCTCTAATGGTGGCATGGCCAGAAAATCAACAGTCTGCCGTTCTTGCAGGTGTTGGAGGACTTCTCCACAGTATAGATAGAATTCTTGATGTTTCGTTCGGATTAAAACAGGAAACCGTATCTGTTGCCGCGGTTGAAAGCGTCAGCGCTTCAGTGCGATCATTACTGGTGCTATGTACTGACGTGACTGATCAGGAAAGTATAGATAGGATAGTAAGGGCAGTAGTATACCATGGATCAAAGCCAAATCAATCTGACGATGACATGATAATGATCGCGGTTGCTGACGCTGATAGGCTGGCGAATATGGGGGCAACTCTGCCGATTCGCTCTGGGCAACATAATCATAATGTCCGGTTACTCAATCATCTAACTATAGAAGTTGATCCAAGCAATCGCAGTCCTCGAGAAAAATATAACAATCCGGATTCAGTCCTTTGGGATATTCAGAATTGTATTGATTGGTACCGTAAGCCAGATGGACCATACGCTCTACGTTTACCAATGAGTTTGGAAATTGGGAAAATTCGAGCTGAAAGATTGGAACAATGTATTCAAGATATTAAAAATGATAGAGTTTTTATTGGTCTATACCCCTATCCTGAAGTTTTGCTATAAAGATTATATAACTCTAGGTTTTGGCACGTGAGTTATCCAGTGTCCGCCGGATTTAGTATACCATTCCTGATATTTACTGATTTCCTTAAAATGATTCCAGGCACCCAAAAATGCGTAGTCTATTTTCTTTTTTGAGTCAATTTTACCTTCTTCAAAAACTTCTTGTTTAACAATGGGGATATGTACACCAGGATAATATTTACCAATTTTAATCGGTGTAGTGTCTGTCACAAAGGGGATTAGGTCTGGTCCAATGCCGCAGTAATTAAAAATGGTTGTGGATTTAGATGTTGCCCCGAACCCACAAATTGTCTTCTTCTCCTTTTTTACCCGATTTAAAATTTCCAGTAGCTTAATCTTTGATTTCATAATATTAATTCTTAAGGCTTCAATCTTTCTATCCAAATTGCTTTCTTTGGCTAACCACTTTGAGACAATTGGTTTAGCAGGAAAGGTGTCCTTGTGGCCAACATACATTCGGAGTTCCCCGCCGTGAACTTCGATATGTTCGCAGTTGAAAACATGATAGCCTAAGGGTTCAAGCATGTTATTCATAAATGAAACAGTGAAATACCAGACGTGTTCATCATAAATTTGATCATATGATGTTTTTTCAAAGATATCTAGAAAATAGGGATCCTCAAACACAAAAACTCCGTTTTTGCCTATTAATCTTGTAACGTAGCCTAAGTATTCGGTAATGTTAGCAAACTGGCAAAATGTATTTGCCGAATATACTAAAGTTACTTTTCCCAGGGTAAGAATTTGATCGACTACTTTATCGTTTGTATATTTTACAACCACTTTGTGACCCTTATGTTTAGACACCTCAGCGACATTTTTTGACGGTTCAACCCCAATTGCAGGTATATTGAGATTCTTCCAAGCCTCAAGCATAATCCCATCGTTACTTCCGAGCTCAACTACAAGACCCTTTTTGGCGATGGGTAAAAGTTTCCTGGCAGTTTGGGCAAAATGGATTTGCATTCCATAAGATGTCGAGGAATAAAAGGCGTAATGATCGTGAAACATTTTTTTTAGTGGCACTGGGTTTACCAGACCGATTGCTTTTGTTTTTGGGTCAAATCCTAAGACTAAATTGTAAAAAAATTCCTCTGCAAATTGATCCGGGGTACAAAAAGCATTAGCAATTGGCATTTTACCAAAATCTATGACTGGGTTTAGTTTAATTTTCATTTTGTATTATTCCTCTTAGTTTATCGATCGAACTCTTGATGCCTGTTTTTAAATCCCCATTGGGTTTAAAGCCAAGACTTCTAAACTTTTTATCATCTACTTCGTAAGATAATTGGTTCATTATGGGGGAGTTAACGTAGCTAACGTTCAATTTTGGAATATACCGACTGATTGTTTTAACAACATCCTTCACTGTAAAATTCCCGCTGGTAACATTATAGACTTGTCCATCAAAAAGATCCTCATCAATTATAAAGTTAATCGCCCGTATACAGTCACCAAGATATAGGTATGGCCGTTTTTGCTCCCATGCTGTTTTCCATACTGTAAGAGGTATTCCATTTACAGCTTGCCAGGTAAACACATTGACTGCCGTATCATAGCGCATACCGATAGAGTATCCAAATATGGTACCAAACCTGCAAATTACATATTTCAATCCTTTGAGTTTTAAGCTTTTAAGATATTTTTCAGCATTTAACTTTTCCCTTGCGTATGGACTTTGCGGCTTTAATTCATTGCACCTTTCATCTACAACTTCCTCCTGGCTTCCATATACGCTTGTAGTCGAAGGGAAAAGAAGCTTTACACCGCGAGCCATACAGGCATCAGCAACCTGGACTAGGCCGCTAAAATTTACTTTTCTTAATTGTTTTGGTTTTTTTAAAGTTCCTTCTGCATCGGTTAAGGCTGCCAAATGTATTACTATATCAACTCCGGTTAAATATTTACCAAAATCGGCTGTTACAATATCATCTCTAATGAATTTAAACTTAAACCCTTTTGGTAGATCAAATAAAGAAGGGTACCTGCGGCTTTCAAG
>CAZFZP010000039.1:0-5531 GCA_964523515.1 uncultured Gammaproteobacteria bacterium | reverse complement strand
TATATTCCCTTCAATTTAAGCGTTTAAGTGTACGGAATGTATAGGGACCTAGACAGTATCATACATTGATTTATTATAACATCCGATTAGGAAAAGGTAGATAAGTATCTACTAGACCCTATAGTTTACTTTTCACTGCTATTTTGTTACAATCCAATTATGCAGGACACTACTGAAGTAATGAGAGTTGGTGCACATACAGCAGGTATGTTTGAAATAGGTGGCCATTTAGGATTACAGGTTATTGATGGAGATAGAGTAGAACCCCTTTCGAGAATCGGTGATACAAATACAGCCAAATTATTAGCAATTCAAGGTAAACTGGGTGGTAAAATCCACCCACGCGGAGGAAATTCTCATTCATGGGAAACCAGGAAAGAAGAAACTCTTTTAATTGCAAGGAGTATGGAACTTCATGCTCTGTATAGACTCCCATATATTGAAGCTATAAAGGCCTGGAGTACAACTGATGATTTCCCAATACTTATGGAAATAACCAGAGAACTACAAGCATATAATCAAGCTCCAGAGTTTCCATCAATTGAAGAATATATAAAAGCACTTCGTGATGATATGTTTTTAGCCGGATGTTTTGTTAACAGAGGAAGGCGTTTGCTAAACGGCCGGACACAAATTAATTCATTTAACAAACCACTTCTTAAAGCAATACAAATTACTCTAGAAGTACCAGGTTTACTGGGATATTTTGAATCAGTATATGAGCCAGGTGATATTAGTAACTTTGCTGACGGACCATATGTTTTACATAAAGGGGCATATAGAATTATGTTGGGTGTCCATCAAACTTATGCTTTATTGGAAAGAATTCAAGATGCCGATTATGTATACGCTGATTTTATTAGCAGGATCCTTGATAAATCCTATATCCCATTAAAATAGTAATTCATTTAGGGAAACTGCCCAAACAATCAGCCAGGGTAAGACTCCCCTAATCACAAACCCGGTGACAACCAAAAGAAAGGAAAAAAGGTCCATAAATAACTCGTATTTTAGTTTTTACCCCAGCGGTTATCTACATAAAGGGCAATCTCTTCCACACTTTTTCCTTGACTAAGCATTTCTTTGCTAATCAACGCTGTTTTCACACATAAGCCACAATTTAAACCCATTAAGTCAAAACTGCCGTCTTCATTGATAAAACAATCTCTATTATTCCTATGCCCCTCCTTTAAACATCCACAATAACATTTAACTTGAGATAAAATATTATCCGGATTTTGAAGGGCAAAACGATAAGCTTCAGCTACATCCTGGGAAGCCTTATTAGATTGTAAAAAGGATTCCAGGTTGTCTTTTGGACCAGATAGAGTAAAAACCATTAAGAATATTAGGAGGCTTGTTGTAATAGTGGCTGCTAAAAACTTTTTCATTTTCTAGATAATAAAGAGATTATAACAATTTTCACAAAAATTGTAACTATTTTTGTGGTCCGGCTGGGATTCGAACCCAGAACCAATAGCTTAAGAGGCTACTGCTCTACCGTTGAGCTACCGAACCATATTGATTACAATAAGTATGCGCCTCTGGTAGGAATTGCACCCACGACACCCTGTTCCGAAGACAGGTGCTCTATCTGCTGAGCTACAGAGGCATATTTGTTAATTTTACCACTAAAAAAGCCCGGTTGCCCGGACTTTCTTAGAGAACCTGTGAACTTACGTTAACAGGCTAACTATTTATATAATAAAAATTATATTCTGTCAATAAGTTATTTTTATGGTCTGTAGGCTGATTTTTTAACTAATCTAGCTACAAAAACTATTTCTCTTACTTCCCCATCATCCCCTTCTATTTCACTGGATCCGGATAACCTCTGATATTCTTTTAAATAATCAGATAAGCCTTCCTGCAATTCCTTTTTTTGTAATTTTAAATCCTTTAATTTACCAGATAATTCTGCTACAGCCGGTTTTTTCATAATCTCAGATTTTGTTTTAGAACGGATCTTGGCTGCAGCTTTAGCCTCTTCATCATGTTTTCTATAAGTTTCATCCTGACCAAAAAAATTATCAAACACTTCTTTATGTTTGGTAATTTCTCCTGATAAATCATCAATCTGAGAAAGATGGGTTTTAATCATCTCTTCAATTTTCAAAAGAAGGCTGGCATCATTTTGGTCATCCATACGCCAACCATCATATCTATAAAAAGGAAATAAAATCAAGAGTCAATTACTTAAATGGGATAGTTGGATAGGGAGAATCTTATTTAAATTTTCTTCTACTTTCTTCAGGTACAAAACATTATATTTAGGAAAATAGAGGAAAGTGGCAGGGGAATCTTCGAGTAACACCCTTTGGAAATCAGCATATTTTACTTTTCTGTCCTCTTCCCTTAAGGCCTTTCTCCCATCCTCCAAATCTTTATCCACTCTGGCAAATGAATAATTAGTCAAATTGGTGGCACTTTGGGTAGAATGCCATAGAAAATACTGATCCGGGTCAACTGGAATACTTTGGGTAATAAGCAATGCTTGAAAATTTTGTGGGATACCGGATTCCACCCGCAAAACCGTCTTTATTCCTAAATCCTGCCAAGCAGCAATAATTTTTTTACCAACAGATGCCAATTGCGGTGTAGTAGTTAAAACCAGCTCTTTTTCTAAAAGGTCCTTGCTGCTGGTAGTTTTTGCTTTTTCCAGGGCATTTTTGGCCTCACCAAGATTATTTAAATAATTTTTAAGGTCTGTATTAATAGCCCAGGAAAAAGGTGGAATTGGGCTGCTGGCTTCAATCTCTCCTTCGATAATTGGGGCAGAAAAACTTAAAGCTTGTCTCAAGGAGCGGTTATCTTTGGCAAGCAATGGATCATCCATATTGTAGAAAATAGTTACTATCTTAGTATAATCTACTTTCTCTTGTAATTTAATTAAATTAGAATAATTTATATTATCCTGGCTGGTAATCCCTAAAAGGGATTGCACTTCACCTAAAGCAAATCCAGTTTGGGCAATGTTTTCACTGGGATAAAACCTAATCACTACATTAGGTAAATTGTGATCTTTTGGCTCAAGTTTAACTTTAGTAATAAAAATCCTGCTCTTTTCGATTTTTGTAATTTTGAATGGGCCAATACCTATTAGCGTACCTTTTTTCAGGATGGGTCTTGTTAACAGTGAAGGGAAAGGGGAGTAGGACTCTTTTAACTTAAATTCAATAATGTTTTCATCCGAAAAACTTATTTCAGTATTTGGAATCGGAATTTCTAAATCAGATGATAAAACCTTAGTTCCATCACTCCAAAAAAGATTATCTTTAATTTTAAATTTAAAAATAGTCGCATCATTATTTACTTCCCATCCGGATACTAAATTCGGGATGACTCGGCCTTGATTGTCAATTTTAGTTAAGCCTTCAGAGATAAGTTTTGTTACCTCTAAGGGCAAATCATGCTCCTGGTAGGTTCCTACTAAACCCTGTGAAACAGTAAGTGGGTTTATTAACAGGAAATTAAACCTAAATTGAATAAAAGCTAAAATCAGTACTAAGATTATAAAAAAAGAGGTTAACTGCCAATTTCTCTTGTTATATTCCCAAAAAATTAAAAAAGTTAACTTTAAGGATTTAAAAAGATCAATCATTTTCTCAGATAATTAGACCGACAATAGCAGAAAGGATAAAAAGGGCAGCTATGATTAAGGTTAAGTTAAATAATAATTTCTCAGCTCCACGTCTGGTTCGGTACATACCCATGTCTCCGCCAAAAGCGCTGCCTAATCCGGCGCCTTTTTGTTGAATAATTATGACAGCTATTAATAAAATAGCCAATATAACCTGAATTAAATTTACTGTCAATTCCATATAATTTTTTTAATTATACACTAGTGAGACAGCCAGTGGAGGAAATGCGTGAATATGCCAATTAAAAATGAGGCTATAACAGCCACCCAGAATACACTTAAATTCACTCCAGGCAGAATAAATCCATTATATATAAAACCCGGGAAGTAATATGGGGTCAGATAAATTTCCGGAACTATTCGAGTTAGGGCAAATAAAGCTAAAACATTAGTAATCCAGGCAAATAATCCCAAGGTTAATAAATTTAAAGGCAACAGGAGAATCTTGAGAAGTGGTACCAGTAGAATATTAATGGCCATAAAAGCTAAAGAGGCAATAGCTAAAGTTTTAAAACCACCGGTATAACTTACTCCTTGGATAATTTGTGAGGTCGCCCAAATGGCGACTAAATTAATTAAAAAATATCTGAGCAGAGTTTTCATCTAATTATCATATCATGTAAGTAATGTTTGTCTAGATAATTTTCGGTGATAAATAATGGCAAAGCGATGTGATTCATCGCGTAATTTTTGTAAAAGTTTTAAGGATAAACTCCTTCTAGATAATTTAATTATTTCTCCTTCGGGTGGATATAACCACTCCATCCTTTTTGCCAGTCCGAAAACAGGAATTGTTAATTGTCCGTTTTCAATTATCAATTGCACTCCCCGCACCTGTCCTCTTCCTCCATCCACTATTATTAAATCAGGAAATGGCCACTCAGGGTGTTTTAAACGGCGAGACATCATCTCTTTATGCATTCCCACGTCATTTGGTTTTCCGGTAATATGAATTTTAAACTTTCTATACTGGGATTTATCTATCTCGCCGGAAGTTAAAACTACCATCGATCCCACAGCCTCTTTTCCAGAAGTATTAGAAATATCATACCCCTCTATTCTTTCTGGCAGCTTGGGAAGATTTAAATCTTTTTGCACCTGCAGCAGAGCCAGTTTCATTTCTTCTTCTAAAAAATTAGGATTTTCTAAATAAAGTTTAGTTCTGTTAATTTGTGTTAAATAAGTTATTCCATTCAGCATTTTTTTAATTTTAACTGCCTCTTCAAATTTTTGATCTTGTGATAATTTCATCATCTCAGATAATAATTCTGATACCAGCTCATCTTTTTTACCATCTAAAAATTTAGAAAATCTGTTAATGATTTTGTTATAGTCCCCTTTGCTAATTAAACCTATACATGCTCCTAGACAAAATCCAATATGATAATAAAAACATGTATGTAACTTCCGAAACTGTATCGGAGTTCTATTAACGAAACGGTATTTAGATGGATTTGAACACCAAGGGAAAACTTTTCTTAAAAGTTTTAAAGTATCTCTGACAGTTTTAGATGAAGGAAATGGCCCGAAAAATTTTTTAACTTTTTTTAGATCCTGTTTTCTAATCGTGATAACTTTGGGAAAATCCTCGTTAGTAATTCCTATGTATAAGTAATCCTTATCATCAGTTAGGCGGACATTAAAAGGAGGCAGATATTTTTTGATTAAATTGGCCTCTAAGATTAAGGCTTCCAGTTCTGACTCTACAATAATAGTCTCAACTGATTTGATATTATAGGTTAACAAATCAGCCTTCACACCCTTAGGGTGTGAAGTAAAATATGAAGCTACACGATGGTATAAATCGATGGCTTTACCAACATAGATAATGCTGTTTTTAATATCACGGAATATATAAACTCCGGGTTTGTGTGGCAGTTGGTCTCTGTTA
>CAZFZP010000038.1:0-5963 GCA_964523515.1 uncultured Gammaproteobacteria bacterium | reverse complement strand
CTTTTGCATTTACATCAAAGTCGGTATGGGGTTCTTTGGCCGCCCAATCGTGAGATGGCTGAGCCGCAGTGTGGATAATCAAATCAAATTTATAATTTTTAAAAACTTCTTCGATCTTATCTAAATCCCTAATATCGTAGTTAAAATGTTTGTAATTTTTATAAGTGTTAACTAATTGTTTGACACTACCTTTTGTACTTCCTTCGTTTCCAAAATAGTACTCTCTCATATTATTATCTATTCCCACTACGTAGAAACCTTTTTCGCAAAAGAAGTGTACAGACTCTGATCCAATTAATCCTCCCGATCCAGTTACTAAAACATATTTTTTATATTTTGCCATGACATATAATACTCGCCAATGTTATTAAGACATTAGCAATAAGTCAAATTTTATTTTAAGATATCAGTGCTTTGGTAATTATTACAGGCGCTACAGGTTTTGTAGGAAAAAGACTTATTAAGTTGGCGGTACGTTCCTATGGCAAGAAAAATATACTCTGTTTGATAAAAGATACTGGAAACTCATTAGAAGATGAAGGAAGAAAACTTCTCAAAAGAATGAAATTAAAAACCCACTACGTCAATCTGGTAACAGGAAAAGGCCTAAAGAACTTACCAAAACATCCGGAGATCATAATAAATTTAGCAGCAGCAACTGATACTGCAGTCTCAGACCATAGATGCAACGATGTCGGTGTTAAAAATCTAGTAAAAGCTTTTGAACCATTAGGACCAAACACACATTTTATTCATATCGGAACAATGGTAGCCATGAGTGGGCGGATAAATTGCGATAGGCCTTTCAACAAGTCAGCACCACTTGTACCAACAAATGAATATACAAGGAGTAAAACACGAGGCGAGAAACTTTTAATATCAAAAAACAAAACTGATAAATTTCGATTAAGCATTTTAAGACCAAACACAATTTATGGTAGTAGAATGAGACCTGATAGTTTATTTGACTTTCTAAAAAATCTTATTTTAAAAAAATCAGTCCTGGCAAGGTTAAACTGGCCAGGTTTATCCAGTCTAGTTCATGTTGATGATGTAGCTCAAGCAATTATGTCAGTTTCCAAAAAACCCCCTAAACCAGGAGCCAAAAAAATATATCTGCTACATGGCGAACACTTAACTTTAGCTCTAATAAGCGCCTTATTACATAGAACGATGGGTGTTACTTATAAGTCAATCAAACTACCAAAAATGTTCTGGGGAGTATGCAAGATAGGAAGGCTGTTCATTCCCCTATTTGAAAGGATAACTAATCTTCGAACATATAATCTTTTGTGGAGAGCTGGTCTAATAGTTGATGATGTGATTTATTGCAGAACAAACGATCTCCAACAGTTGCTATCACAAGGAGAGGTTAAAAAACTTACAGATCATATCCACGAAGTTATAGTTAAAAGTAAAAACTAGCTTTATCACTTGCCACCGTATTTTTGTTAGGTTAATATTCGCATGTAATGAAAAATCTATATGGACTTATTCTTGCAGGTGGATCTGGAACTCGACTTTGGCCAATCAGCCGAGATTATTATCCAAAACAATTTCTAAAATTGACAGGGGATGAAACTTTAATTCAGCAAACATTCTTAAGACTTAAAAGTTTAATTCCTCCCGAAAAAATATATCTTACAACAAATAGAATTTTTGTAGATGAAATAATAAATCAACTAAAAAAATATGGGTTCCACAAAAATAATGTTATTATTCAACCAGCGGATAAAAATACCGGACCAGCAATTGCTCAAGCCACAGCGAAAATACATGAAAAAGATAAATCAGCGATTATAGTCAATTGTCCCTCAGATCATATAATCAAACCGAAAGATAAATTCTTTTCTTCCTTGAAGATAGGTTATAAGCTTTCTCAAAAAGGTTATCTTGTAACACTTGGTATTAAACCAACTACAGCAAATACTGAATATGGATACATCTTCCCCAATAAATCAGTTGTGGAGATTATCAAAGGGCAAAAAACTTATAAAGCTGGTAAATTCATCGAAAAACCTAAATCAAATAAGGCACGTTCCTTAATTAAAAATGGTTCACTATGGAATAGTGGAATATTTATCTGGCAGGCAAAAACTATTTTAGATGAATACAAAAAAATAAAAAAAATTGTATATAACTCAATTGACTCAAATAAAAAATATTTCTCGCTTAAACCATCTGCAATTGATACTGATATTTTAGAGATATCAGATAAAGTTTGGGTTGTACCCTCAAATTTTACATGGAGTGATATAGGTTCGTGGAAAGCCTTGTATGAATTATTAGATAAAGACTCCGAAGGAAATATTCTTAATAAAAGAGTGGTTTCACTTAACTCAAAGGGGTCCTTAATTTATGGAACAGAAGATAGAACCGTTGCAGCTATTAATCTTAAAGATTTAATTATTATTGACACGAAAGATTCAATTTTAATAGCTAATAGAGAAAATGTTCATGAAATTAAAGCGGCTCTCCAAATCGCAAAGACAAAAGGACTTGGAGAAGAAACACAAAAACCTCTTGTCAGCATAATTACCCCTGTATTGAATGGAAAAGACTTCATTGGAAACTCAATGCTAAGTGTCTTTAATCAAAATTATAAAAATATCGAATACATAGTAATTGATGGCGGCTCAACGGATGGAACACTTCGAATAATTAATAAGTACAGATATAAAATAGAACATTTCCTATCAAAACCAGGTGCAAGCAATTTTGAAATGATTAATAAAGGAATCGAGCAGGCTAACGGGGAAATAATTGGAATACTCGATACAAATAACTCATATATTGATAATGAAGTGATAGCAAGTGTTGTCAGAAATCTAAACAAATCTAGTTCAAAAGTATGCTGGGGAGATGTCGTTTATACTAAAAGTAAATTGGATAATAGGGTAGCCATGTATTGGAAGTCTTCGAATTACAAAAAGGGGTTATTCAAAACCGGATGGTTCCCCCCGTTTCCAGCCCTTTTTGTTAAAAAATCGATTTATAAAAGACATGGTGGATTTAATACCAAATTCCAAATAGCCGCAGATTACGAACTAATGTTAAGATTATTAGAAAAGAAAAATATAAAAAGCAGCTACATACCTCAGATTTTAACCAAAATGACAGGTAAAGGTTTGACTGTAAAAAGCATTTTAGACAGAATAACTGGAAATATTGAAACCTATCAATCATGGAAAGAGAACAAACTCAAAATAAAACCCACATTTCTTTTTTTCAAATATTTCAACAGAGTCCATCAAATTTTTAAAAAGAATGACTTGTGAAAAAGAAATTTGAAGATTATAATAAACCGATGAAAGAGAGAATCTTAGTTGCAGGCGCGGGTGGATTTATCGGCCACCATATGGTTCGTTACCTCAAGAAAAAAGGTTATTGGGTTCGAGGAGTCGATATTAAACTACCCGAATATTCCTCCCCTGATGAGGCCGATGAATTCTACCCACTTGATTTAAGGGAACTTCATAACTGTCTAACAGCAACTGTCAGAATTGATAAGGTTTATCAATTTGCTGCAGACATGGGAGGAATGTATTTTATAACAAATAATAAAGCTCTTGTAATGAGAGATAGTGGATTAATCAATATGAACATGGCAGAGGCATGCAGAATTAATAAAGTAAAAAGAATATTCTATTCTTCATCCGCTTGCATATATCCAGAATTCAAACAATTAGATTCAGAAGTCACTCCTTTAAAAGAATCAGATGCATATCCTGCTCAGCCTGATACAACTTATGGGTGGGAAAAGTTATTTTCCGAAATTCTATACAAGAGTTATGAATCAGATTACGGACTAGAAGTAAGAATTGCCAGATACCACAATATTTATGGACCTGAGGGAACTTATAAAGGAGGTAGGCAAAAAGCACCAGCAGATTTTTGTCGACAAGTGGCATTAGCTGGACCTAAGGATAAAATTCAGCTTATAAACGACGGTTTACAGACTAGATCATTTTGTTATGTTGACGATTGCGTAGAAGGAACTTATCGCCTGATGGAATCTAATTTTGCAGAACCTTTAAATATAGGCTCTGATCGATTAGTAACCATTAATGAACTGGCGGATATGGTTTGTAAGGCAGCAAACAAAAAACTTGGGAAAAAATATAATCCAGGACCACAAGGAGTAAGAGGTCGCAACGCCGACTTAACTTTATGCAAAAGGGTACTTAAATGGGAGCCCCAAGTGTCTCTAGAGATTGGTTTAAAAAAGACCTACAAATGGATACAGGCTGAGCTTAAAAAAACAGGTACAGACAAGAACAAAAAACTTAAAGTTTACTCTTGAACTTTGGGTATTGGTATATACACTTCATGATTTACTGGAGAAAAGAAACCGACAACGGTTCCACAAACTAATTCCCACCATTTAGGGAAAATATTATATTTTATTGACTCTTTTAAATAGTATCCAAGTAGAAACGGCAAAAATACAATGTAGAGTAAAATATTCGTTCCGTGTTTACGCATAAAAAGTGTCCTGTTTCTCCCCAAAAGCCAAGCTCTTGATAGAATTCTTGGTCTCCACAAATTATCGTCTTTGGGCTGATCGTGATAACAAATAGCTTCAGGTTCATACCAATTTTCAAAACCAGCTTTTAGAGCCCTAACACAATAATCAGGATCAAAATAACACATATACCAGTCTTCAAAGCAACCTATTTTATTTACCAAATCTCTCGTAAAGAGCATCACGGTTCCGGAGCCTTGGACCTTCATTGCTTTTAAATAATCTTCCTTCTTTCCCCAGCCAATACTTACCCTGCCCGTTTTCAAGTCAACCTCAGCTCCTGCCTGATTAATCCAATTCCTATCTTCAAGATAAAGAATCATTGGAGTGACTACACCAATCTTCTTTTTTGACTCGGCCCTTTTTACAAGTTTCGTAATCATATCTTTCTCAAAAACAACATCTGAGTCACAGTACAACATATGATTTTTGGGGTTTGCGTGTGCAAATCCGATATTGTATCTTCCAGTTTGGCCAACATCGATTGGCCCTGAATGAAGCCACTTCACCCAAGGATATTTCTTTCTTCCCTCAGCAATCGTATCTCCAGAATCTCCAACTATAACGATGCTTTCTACATTTGAATAACCTGAGTTCTTAATGGAATCTAGAAGCCTAAATACCCTTATCTTATCGTTATAACTCGGAGTTAAAGTTGTAACACCGATTGATTTTTTACTCATATTGTTGGTTCATTTTACTATATCCTAGATATTAGTGAAGTACTTTTTTCAATGCTTTCTATCCAAGAAAATTTTTGACTCCATTTTTTAGCATCCCTACTTAACTTCGAATACAATCTTTTATTTTTATTTAATTCTAGAATTAAATTGGCTAATGAAGCTGGGGTTTGATTGTCTGTCATTAAACCAGTCCGCCCATGAACTATTGCATCCTTAATTCCTGAAACCTTATACGCAACCGTTGGAGTGCCAACACTTCCTGCTTCTATTATCACCAGCCCCCAGCCTTCGTGAACAGATGGAAAGATTAATATATGGGCCCTAGCCAGTAATTCAAATTTCTTTTTGTCTGACACAAAGCCCCAAAATTTAGCTTGAGGACATAAACTCTGTAGATATTTAATATATTGTGGATAACTCTTGCCAACTATCCAAAACTTTGTATCTGGAAGTTGTCTTTGAATAACATTAAAAACGGCAATAGCATCTTCCACTCCCTTATCTTTGGCCAGAGCTGATAAATATATCAATGTATAATCTTTTTCTCTCGGAACTTTTGGAAGAACTTTAGGAAGCAGTACACCATTTGGAATTACTGTTATATTTTTAACTCCCCAAGCTTTCAAATCAGCCTTAGTTGATTTAGACACCGTCATAAATGGAATTCCGGTATAAAAAAGTTTAAATATCCAAGGCTCTACTGTCATTCCAAAAAAGCCGGCAATTTTATTAAATGGCCATGGCCAAGGATTAAG
>CAZFZP010000037.1:0-6219 GCA_964523515.1 uncultured Gammaproteobacteria bacterium | reverse complement strand
GTTAAAGCGGTACGCGAGCTGGGTTCAAACCGTTTAGTAGTTGAAAAGCATTCGACTATTGAACAGTTTGAACCCGAGGAGACATCAAATTACGGCGGCATTAATATAGAAATATATTATGTGAAGCTGACTATATCGGTGGAACCCTATATTTACAGAGTTGAATAGCAACCTGTCATATGTTAGGATAATACCGAGGGAAATTGTCCATGGTTAAATCACTCATTCCAACTGAAAAAGCTTATATAGCAGGTTTTCTGGATGGGGATGGAAGTATTTATGTACGCGCAAAACCTAATTCTGATTATCGTTTTGGTTTTCAGATTGCGCCTTATATAATTTTATTTCAATCTTCTAAAGGAAAAGAAAAGTTTGAAGATCTTTGTAAGTTGATCGGTTTTGGGTATATGCGAGAAAGAAAAGACGGAATTTTAGAATACACTATTAACAAAATAGCTGATATTAAAGAACTCCTGGAAGTCATATATCCATATACTATTTTAAAGAGAAAGCAGATAGAATTAATGTTAAAAATTCTTGAAGCTAAGAGTAAAATAGAAACAGAGAGTGATTTTAAAATTCTTTTAGAGTTAGTTAATTCCTATCGGGATTTAAACTACTCCAAAAAGAGAATTAACCGTGTATTAACCCCTTAGAGACTACACGTCAGCCTCCGATTATATCGGAGAAGATATAGTCCATACTTTTAGTGATAGAAGAACCAATATGCGTGAGACAGGTTGGCCTCTATCCAGCATGAGCGTTTTGATACTTGAAGGGAGTTGTCTCTAGTACGAGAGGACCGAGACGAGGGAACCTCTAGTGTGCCAGTTGTATGTCAACATGCAACGCTGGGTAGCTACGTTACTTCCTGATAAGTGCTGAAAGCATCTAAGCACGAAGCAGACCCCAAGATTAGGTATCTTTTCCCGATTTAATCGGGATTTAAGACTCCTGGAAGACTACCAGGTTGATTATGCTAACGCATAGTCGTTCCGGCGCAAGCCGGAAGATAGGCTCTCGGTGTAAGTACAGCAATGTATTTAGCTTAAGAGTACTAATGGTCAGAGTTGAGTTTTTTTGGTTTAGACCTTTATATACCCGTATTCACATTTTAGAGTGTAAGCAACTAGTACTTGGTGCTTGAAACTTGGAATTTCTTCTAGTATACTTGAAGCCTCGGTGGTTCGAGCGTGCCGGCTCTACCTGATCCCATTCCGAACTCAGTCGTAAAAAGGCACAGCGGGGACGATAATGTCTGGGCAACTGGATGTGAAAATACCTCACTGCCGGGATTTTAAAGGAAGGTGATGATGTTTGGCCAGTACAATGGAGCAATTGCTCCGATCATTAGATAAAAAACAATTAAATTTTACCCGTGGAGAACAAATTGAAGGGCGTATTATCGCTCTAACTCCCAAAGAAGCCCTAATTGATTTAAGTGTAAAGGCGGATGGGGTGTTGGATTTAAAAAATGCCCCAATTGTTGATTCCATAAAAATAGGAGACACGATTAAATGTTTTGTAGTTGATCCAGAGAGTGAATCAGGTCAAATTATTCTGTCTTTACAAAAACCAGCACCGATAATCAGAAATTCTTCTTTTAGACATAAAGGCGGAAATGACCGTAATTTGCCTGCCTGGAATAAATTCACCGCTGCCTTAAGTCAAAAAACTAATTTAACCGGTACAGTCACAGATATTAACAGGGGTGGTTTGGTAGTAGAAATAGATGGCATCAGAGGATTTTTACCCAGCTCTCATTTGGGGTCGCAGTCATTGCAATCTGATATTGTCGGCCAGGAAATTGTAGTAAATGTGATTGAAATAGATCCTGCCAGTATGAGGCTAATTTTCTCTCAAAAGATTAATTTAACAGATGAGGTAAAGAAAAATTTAAGTAATTTTAAAAATGGCCAAAAAATCACCGGAAAAGTTGTGGCTATTTTGCCATTTGGTTTGTTTGTCAGTTTGGATGAGAAAGTGACCGGGATGGTCTTGTCCAGTGAAAGTTCATGGGAAAAAACAGAGGATTTAAACAAGCTATTTAAAATAGGAAGTGAGGTAGAGGTAATTGTCAGTTCGATTGATATGGAACTGGGTAGAGTGAATTTATCTATCAGGCAACTGCAGACAGACCCTTTTACCCATTTGGCAGAAAAATTTTCAGCTGATGATGTGATATCAGGAATAGTAGCTGAGGTTACCCCAGCCGGAATATCAATTACCCTTGCTGAAGGAGTGGAAGGATTTTTACCTTCCTCTAAGGTAGATAATAAATATGAAGTAGGGCAGAAAGTTTCCATGATAGTTGATAATATAGATAAAAATAGAAGAAGGGTAAATTTGGCCCCACTTGTAACCTCAACAGCAGGACTTATTTATAAATAAATGCCAAGGTTTAGCTCAGTATATATCTGCCAGCAATGTGGGTATCAATCTTCCCAATATTTGGGCAAGTGCCCGCAATGTGATTCCTGGAACTCTTTTGTAGAAACAGTGGAGGAGAGTATAAAGTCATCAGATATCAGCCGTCAGACTAAGAAAGCAGAAATTGTTAATATTAAAGATTTGAATAAACAAAATTTTGACAGGCTAAACTCTGGTTTGGGTGAATTTGATCGGGTGTTGGGCGGAGGGATTGTCAAAGGATCTGTAGTGTTAGTTTCAGGGGATCCAGGGATTGGTAAAAGCACACTACTGACACAGATTGCTTTAAATATGGCTGATTGTCTTTATGTTGCTGGGGAGGAATCTGCAGAGCAGATAAAGATACGCGCTGACAGAATTAACCCCAAAGCCAGTCTTTCTATCTTAAATGAAACAAATGTAGATTTGATCTCTGAATCTATTAGCCTCGCAAGGCCTGGCCTTGTAGTCATAGATTCTATTCAGACTTTGACTACAGATGATTTAAGTGGAGTGGCCGGGTCTGTGGGTCAAGTTAGAGAATGCGCCCACCGTTTGCAAAAACTAGCCAAACGTGAACATATTCCTATTTTACTGGTAGGACATGTGACCAAAGAAGGCACTATAGCCGGACCTAAAACCTTAGAACACTTAGTAGATGTAGTTTTGTCTTTAGAAGGAGATTCTACCAGTAATTTTAGGATACTGCGGGGAAACAAGAACCGCTTTGGAGCAACTGATGAGGTAGGGGTGTTTGAGATGGCAGGAGAGGGGATGATTGAAGTCAAAAACCCTTCCAAATTATTTCTAGATCAAAAAGTAGAGGCTCCAGGCTCAGCTATAGTGTCAATTTTGACTGGACTGCGGCCTATACTTTTGGAAATCCAGGCGTTGGTGACCAAGTCATCCCTGCCTTCTCCCCGCAGGACAGGTTCAGGGGTAGATAATAATAGATTGCAACTGTTAGTAGCAGTTTTGCAAAAAAGGTTAGGACTGCCTTTATATGATACTGATATCTTTGTTAATGTGACCGGAGGGATCAAGGTGTTTGAGCCGGCTGCGGATTTAGGAATTTGTATGGCAATAGTTTCTTCATTTAAAGATCAAACTATCCCAAAAAAGACCCTATTTATTGGAGAGATAGGACTTTTAGGGGAGCTAAGAAATGTCAACAAATTAGAAAAACGGGCTAATGAGGCTAAAAAATTGGGTTTTACTAATGTTATCTCTCCGTCAAATACCAAAACCCTGATTCAGGCGGCTCACCGGGTTTTAGGTACTAGTATTCCATGATAGTTCATGGCAAAATATTCTTTGGTAGAGATTTTAAAATCGGAATTATCTTATCTCTGCTAAGGAAATTATTTTAGTGTCTATAAAAGTTTTGTTGCGCTTTATCCTAGCGCTGGCATTTGCAGCTCTAGCCGTCATATTTTCTGAGCTTCTCCCTTTTATTGAGGGTGTTAACATTATCTTTTTACGGGTTAGTGTCACTATTATCGCATTTTTGATTGGGTTTTTAGTCTTTCCTGATTTAGCTTCTAAGGTTACTACCTATACTATTACAGCATTTAATTTTTTAGTTAATAGCATTTCTTCTGAAGTTTTAAGCCAAATAGTTAAGCTTCCTACCAGGCCAAATAACTGGCCTTTTATAACTCACACCCCAGCTGTGGGTACAGTATCACTGCAGCGGCCTTTAATACTGGATACCTCAGCGGTGATTGACGGCCGGATTTTAGATATTGCCAAGACCGGATTTATCTTAGGTACAGTTTTAATTCCCACTTTTGTTTTGACAGAGCTGCAACAGGTGGCTGACAGTGCTGATTTTCTAAGACGCAACCGCGGCAGACGTGGATTTGAAATTATTGATGAGCTAAAAAAAACTAAAAACATCAGCATTGAGATTTGGGATAAAGATTCAAATGGCAAAGGAGTAGATGATAAATTATTATCTCTGGCTAAAAACTTACATGGCCGGATCTTGACTACAGATTTTAACCTGAACCGGGTAGCAGCTGTTTCCGGGATATCTGTCTTAAATATTAATGAATTAGCTAATGCAGTTAAAACTGTGGCTATTCCTGGGGAAAAATTAGAGGTTAAAATTATGCATATCGGTAAGGATGCAGACCAGGGGATCGGGTATCTGCCGGATGGCACTATGATAGTTGTCCAATCCGGCGCTAATTTGATGGGTAAAACTATTGATGCTGAAGTTACTAAAATCATCCAAAATCCGGCAGGGAGGATGATCTTTGCCAAAAAAGTTATCCACAGAGGTTAAGTTTACTGTTTAAAACTAAAAGTATACCCATTCGTTAGGTTGTTATAATAAGCTAAACTATCCTGTGTAGCACTTTTAAGAAACTACAGGACTAGCAATTTTTCATGTAAAAAAGCCTATGGGGTATAGATCTCTTGACAAATAGTTTTTGAAGTGTTAAATTAAAGCTTATATGTTTCTTCCATGGATAATGCATACTAAAAAAGAAAAAAGGGTACCCAAAAAGGGCCTGGATGTAGTTTCAGAGCAAGTCAAAAAGATTTTGATATCAGCGGATCAACAAATAATATTGATGGTCCGGAGTTAAAAGGAAAGTGCGAAGCAGACGGCCGCACTTTCCTTTTACCCACAAAAAAGAGCATTTAGACCGTAGGTCGCAAGGCTCTTTTAGTAAGGAATTTCTTAAAAATTCCCACAAAAAAGAGCATTACTACCGCAGACGGACTCGAATAGCAATGCCCTTTAATTTAGTTCGAAAATATGACTTCAGAGCAGATAAATCATATTTTCTAACTTTATTGTTTGCATAAATGAAATTACTTGTCAAGACCCAAAACAGGTAATTAGGATTGGAGGTTTATCTTGGGCAGGGATAAACTTCCAATCTTAACTATCTACCTTTTGTAACATAGCACTTAGGATTGACAAGCAACCCATAGTGGTATATAATAGGCAAATAATGCATAATTACTATGGTTGGATTCATTAAACTTTGGAGCAAATATTTCTTAAGGTTATTTTCAGCAGCAGCTATTTTACTGTTCCTTTTTTCCTTTGTTTTAAACCAAGATTCTTGGTCAACTAAATCTATTTTTGCTGCTGCTAATGGACTGGGAATTACTTTCCAGGGAAGTTATTCCCCTACTGTGTCAGCCACTATATATAATGATGCTAATTCATCTTATGGGTCTGGACAACAGGTTTCCGCAGAGTTAGGTGTATATCATTGTAAAACTGCCGGAAGTTCTGCCTGTGCCCCTGATTTAACACCAAATGATATTATAGATTCCCAAAGAACACAGATAACTATTACCGCTCCTGCTAAAGGCGGTTCACCTTCAACTGCTTCTTATCCAATAGGCTCATACAACTGTGGAAGAATTCAGGTAGATATAGGTTCATCTGTTGGTATCTTTGGAGGTACGGTTTATCCCATGGATTCAGATTGTTCAAATCCTGGAGGAGCTCCAGAGCAGCCTAGTCAACCATCTTGTCCCGCAATACCAGCTCCAACTGGATTAAACTATATCACTTCTAGTAAAACAGTTGCTTGGTCAGGTGTGTCTGGTGCAACTAGTTATAACGTCAGAGTTACAGATTCTAATACTGGTCAAACTCATCAGGTCTCTGTGTCAGCCTCTCAGCCCTGGTATACTTTGCCAAGCTCTTTTGCAGTAGACGGGCACAACTTTAATTTTACAGTTGAGGCTACAAATGGCTGTAATACAAATACAAATAGTTCTAGTTTTTCTACCTCTGTTTCCTGTTCGGTTCTATCTGCTCCCACAGGTTTGAGGCCA
>CAZFZP010000036.1:678-6930 GCA_964523515.1 uncultured Gammaproteobacteria bacterium | reverse complement strand
GAAAAAGCTCCCGCAAGGGAGTTTTTTCGTGGTACAATACCACTATGGTGATGTTAGCTCAATTGGTTAGAGCGTCTGCCTGTGGCGCAGAAGGTTGCCGGTTCAAGTCCGGTACATCACCCCCTCGTATATCTGGAATATAATGTGATTTTTGAAGAGCAGCCTGATAAAGATTATACAGTTACTACATCTTGGCGATTAAGTTAAATTAGCTTATAATGGAAATTAATGAAACCCGTATCTGTAATAAACACCTCTGTCCTCTCTGATATTAAATTAATTTCCTTTGATGCAGATGGAGTTGTAGTTGAAAAAGGTACGGAGATTTTAACAAAGGACAATATTTTAACCGTCAAAACCCGAAAAATATCCCGGGATCTTCTTGATAAGTTAATCAGGTTAAAAAAATATTTCCACATAAATATATCATCGGGAAGAAGCCTACTTCATCTTAAGGAAATTTTTGAGCCGTTGCTTTGGGAAAATGCCAGTCTGCAGGGAGAAAACGGTATTTTTACTCTGATTAGTGGTCGGGTAATTCAGCCGTATAGTCTGACTTTAGGTGAGCTGGAAATCCTAAGAAAAATCCGTGAAGAAATTGAGTTGTCTACAAAAGAAAACAGGAATATTCGCGGACTTGAACCAAAGCAATTTCTGATCAGTATCCATTGTTTTAATCAGGAACAAACAATAGCAGAAATAGTAAAGAGACTGGATAAAAAAGATGAGTTTTATGTAAAATGGAACAGTGAGGCTTATGATATTTTTCCAAAGCGTTTTTCAAAAGGAACGGGGTTGATAAAACTTGCTGAACACTTGGAAATAAATATCTCCCAAATTATGGTAGTCGGTAATGATCCTAATGACAGGGAAGCCGTGGAGAATTCTGTTTTATCAGTCACTACCTCCCCCGATACATTAAAAGCTGATTATTATACTGAGGGTAAATTGGAGCTAGGGGGAGAAAAATTAGTTAATCAGTTGCTGAAAATACTAGAATGAATTCTATGGAAATTTCTGATAATTATTCAAACAACACCAAAATTGCTCTGGATTCTGTTGATAATTTTTCAGATCAATGTTCTCAGGCTTGGCAGGAAAGTAGGTTTGTCTCTTTTCCTGATAATTATTCTGAAATTGAAAACCTGGTTATTTGTGGTATGGGTGGATCTGCCCTGCCTGGTTATATTATAAAATCTGTTTTTCCAAGCAAGGTGCCTCTCCTGGTTAGAGAAAGCTATGATCTTCCCAATTGGGCCGGTCGCAAAACATTAGTTTTACTTTCTTCTTATTCAGGCAATACCGAAGAAATACTAAGTTGTGCCAAACAGGCAAAAGACCGCGGTTGTCTGATTACCGGTATGACCAGCGGAGGGGAATTGGAAAAATTTTTAAATAACGACAGGTATCCTTTTTATTCTTTTGAGCCAAGGTATAATCCAAGCAACTTACCGAGATTTGGAATCGGCTATAAGCTTTTTGGACAATTGGGAATATTAAATAAGCTGAAAATAATTGATCAGGTTATTGAAAATGATTTTGATAATTTGAAAGCTTATCAAAATGAGATAAAAGACTCGGCTATGAAGTTAGCCAAAGAAGTAAAAGAGAAGGTTTTGATTGTTTTTACTGCTGACCATCTTGTAGGAAACGGACGGGCTTTAGCAAACCAAATTAATGAAACTGCCAAAACAATGGCTTTTCAGGCCATACTTCCCAGTGCAGATCACAGCCTAATTGAAGGATTTAAAAAATCGGAAGGTTCGGTTGCATTTATTTTTATCAAGTCAAATAATTATTCATTAAGAATGCAGGAACGGTTCAGCCTGACCCGGCAGGTTATTGAAAAGGAGAAATTCGCTACCTATGTTTATGAAGTAAAAGAATGTCCGTTAATGCAGGAAATTATGGAAACGCTTCTTTTCTCCGGTTTTTTTAGCGTCGGATTAGCAATGGAAAGAGGCAATGATCCTTTGGCTATTCCTGCAGTGGACTTTATAAAAGGAAATCTCTCCTCCCTCTAGTCCCGGAAAGAGAGACGGGCATAGAGATAAGAAATAGTTGATTCGGCACCCTGATTTAGATTAATAAATTTTTCCCCAATTCCATCATAACAACCTCCGGTCGTCCGATCATATACTATCTGACCAAGAACATTATCTCCTAAAAACCAGTTAAATGCGGTATTGGCCAATTCCCGATAACGAATCTTCTTTGTTACCTGCAACATTACATTAAGGGCTTTAACAACGGCGGCGGTGTCTTCCGGCTGTTGGTCAAAATACTGTCTTATTCCTTTTTTGGGAAACCATCCGCTTTGACCCACCGGAATATAAATACCATCTTTAAAAGTTTGTTTGATTAGAAAATCAAATGTTTTTTCCGACACTTCTAAATATTTTTTTTCTTTTGTTATTTTATAACCTAAGATGAGTGCTTCCGGCAAAACAGCATTAGAATATGTCAGCATATGCTCAAACCATTCCCAATCGGATGAATGATTTTTCTCATACAAACTTATCAAGTATTCACAATATTGTCTTAATACAATCAAGGTTTTAGGATTCTTCCGTTTAGAATACCAGCAGGAAAGAGCTTTAATATAGAAAGCAATAGAACGGGAATAAGAAAATGTTATGTTTTTCTGAAAACTTTGTTCAAACAGGTAATAAGCTTGGTTTCTGATATTTTTGGGTATTTGTGTAATGGTGGAAACGAAAGCCAGAGCATAGAGAGTTCTGGCAGTGGAATCTTCTAAACTTTCCAAGGTATTTCTTTGCTCATCAATAGTACGATCAAAATTGACATAATTGTTAAAATAACCATCAGATTTAGCTACAAAATGAAGAAATTTAAGATAAGTGGAAATTAGTTTCAGTGCAAAAGGAGTCCTAAATTTTTTATAATACAATGCAACCACAATTAATGCTCTGGCATTATCATCTATGGTGTATCCGGAAGAAATGTCCGGTTCGTTAAGTTTAGCAAACTGAATAACACCAAAATCATCGGTCAGTTTAACCAAGTGCTCCAGTTTTACAGATGGATGTTTTTTTTGTCCCCGGGTTAAATCCAAAGCAAACTGCGAAAAATATTTCATATAGGAATGGGCAACATTTTCCCAAGTCATATGTCTGGTACGAAAATACGCGTTTTTACCCATTTGTAAACGCAATTCATTGTTGCTTATTAACTTAATGATAGCGTCAGTAAAAGCTGATGGGTTTTTGAAATCAACCAATATACCAACTTCATTCGTAATATCCTGTTTGGCTTGGGCAAATGCAGTTGATATTACCGGACGCCCGTTGCCTAAAGCATAAGACAAAGTACCGGAAACTGCCTGATTTGGATTTAAGGAGGTGGAAAGATAAATATCAGTTGCTTCTAAAAATTGAAGAAGCTTTTTTAAATCAAAATAGGTATTGTAAAAATATACATATTTACTCAAATCAAGTTGACGCACTCTTTCAGTCAGTAAATAACGATATTTCTCGCCTTGCTGTTCTAAAATAGCAGGGTGAGTAACACCGGCGACCAAAAACCGGACATTGGGAAATTTCTTTATCACTTCCGGCAGAGCTTCAATTGCATATTCAATACCTTTACCCGGACTTAAAAATCCGAAGGTGGAAAGTGTTATATTATCGTAGAAATTAAAGGCCGTTTTAGCGTACGCGCTGGATTTATAAGGAACATGATGAATCCCGTGAGGAATAACCTGAATCCGATCGGGACTTAGTCCATAGTCATCAATGAGAATATTTCTTGAGGAATGAGTCATAACAATTATTCCTTTAGAATATTTCATTATTGTCTGGACGACGCTTTGCATTTTTTTATCCGGAGCAGGTAGAATTGTGTGTAAAGTAACAACTACAGGTTTTCTGATTTTTTTCAAAAATTGAAGCAGATATGATCCATGTCTCCCTCCGAAGATACCAAATTCATGTTGAATATTGATCAATTTTACCTTTTTGATACGATTAAGTTTGTTGGCGGTTTTAAGATAATCCCTCTGACAAGTCTGACTAATTTGTGCTATCACTTTGTTTGAATATGGCAAATAATTTATATTATTGGGATTTATGGCAACAATTTTTGACTCAACTGACGGTCCAAACATCCGGTCGATAGCATCAGTCAGATCGGTAGTAAAAGTAGCTAAACCACACTGTCTTGGCGGGTAGGTAGAAACACAAACTACCCATGATCTGCATTTATAATCGGTGCTCATAATATCACGGGGTTTTTCTTTAAGCGGGTTAAAAGCTTCGCAAGGATAATAGATTTTGCTGCAATTAATTTGTCGGCACAGCCATAATAAATATAAAGTTTTTTACCGTTTACTACCGCTCCGGTGGGAAAAACAACATTTTTTATAATACCGTTTTTTTCCCAAATAGTATCCGGAGAAAATAATGGCTCCTTTAATCTCCCAATAACTTTCAAAGGATTATTAAGATCCACCTGACTTAGGACATTTAGTGTTCCAGAGATTTTAAGAGATCAATTTTTTCTTTTAATGTTGGGTTTTCAATGGTTGTTTCAACATATGCCTCCTCACCAGTTTTTGTGTTAGTAACTTTGTGGGTTAAAACCTTCCCAGCCAGTTTAAGAATTTTGTGAATACTCATATTGGTTTTAATTTCCAGGTATTTGGAGATAGCCAGTCCTGCAAAAACAATTACCAGATGAGCTTTAATGGTTTCATCTAAACGGTGGAATATGGGTCTGGCTTCCAGATCTGATTTGGTTATCCGAAAAGAGTTTTCTATCCTCCAGAGGTCATGATACCTGTCAATCACTGTTTGTTCTGGAAGGCTGGTATTGGTGAGGTATCCTTTGATCCCTTCCAGCTTTTCAGCTTTGTTGACAAGATTTAAGTTTAAGGAGACGGTTTGTCCCTCTGCTTTAACAAACCTGAATCTGCTGGTAATCTTGGAAGGGTTAGAAATGGCAACTTCTGCTTTAGCTATCTGCTTTAACCTGTCTGATCTATCTTTAGTGGCTCTCTTTACTGAGTACTGACAGATTAACCTTTGATTCCTGTAGGTCTCGGTAATAATTTGACCATCAACTCTGATCAGTTTTTGGGAAATGGAGTCAATTAAACTTTGAGGAAGATTGGCAAGTCTTGCACCAACTACAAAGCCAATATTTTCCTGACTTAATTTATCAATATTATCCTGGGAGATCATAGCAGCATCTGCAATCACCACTAAATCAGCATTTCCCAAAAGATGCTGGATATTTTTAATAACAGGTACAAAAGTACTCCCTTCAAAAGTATTTCCCTGGAAAACATCAAAATATAATGGAAAACCATCTTTTCCCACTACCAAACCAACTACAACTTGAGTATCAGTACTTCTGTGATCTTTAGAAAAACCAAAGTCTTTTAAATTAGTTTTAATATTACTTTCAAAGTAAAGGGTAGTCACATCATAAAAAACTAATCTTAAACTGTCCCCTAAACCATTCTTAGCAAAATCAATCAGGGCTTTCTGGAAACTCATCTTTACTCCATTTGCCATGGCTTTTTTCAGATGACGGTAGACTGTTTTTAGGGCATAGTCCCGGCCAAAGCTTTCAGATAAAATTTCCTGAAGTTCCCACTTAGAGGTAGGTAAATATACTCTGGCTATGATTAAATCCCTAACTAGATTATCAGGATATACTCCTAGACCCAAGCAATCATAAACTCTAGACAGAAGCCTAAAGACAAAAAGAGGTCGGTTTTCAGATACAGCGATATCAGATGGCCTAAAAGTAGACAAAACATCAAGCATACTCATCTGACCAGTAGTTTCAACAATGAAACTTTGAGCTTCCCTTAAAAGTTGCAGTTTCTCCTCAGTATTAGAGAAAGTGCCAATATGCTTATGGACAGTTAATCTTCCATACCTCTTAGACACTACCTGTATGGCTTTCTTCCCAGATGCCGTTGGGACAATTCTCGTTCTCACTCCCTAATTATACAGGCACCAATAACTAACCTTAGTGTTCCAAAAGTAACTAATTTGAAGCTAGACTAGTTGAGGTGTCCTAAGTCGGGAACTAAGTCCTTTTTTAAACTAGGTCCTGTTCTTTGAGGGGATTGTACCACCAATACCCCATAGAGGCAAGGGGGTTACCTTAATGATCTACGAACTGTCATAGCTTGGGGAGAATAATATTTTAGCTTTCCACCTCTTCCTGACTTAGGACATTTAGTGTTCCAGAGATTTTAAGAGATCAATTTTTTCTTTT
>CAZFZP010000036.1:0-578 GCA_964523515.1 uncultured Gammaproteobacteria bacterium | reverse complement strand
TTTCAGATAAAATTTCCTGAAGTTCCCACTTAGAGGTAGGTAAATATACTCTGGCGATGATTAAATCCTTAACTAGGTTATCAGGATATGCTCCCAGACCCAAGCAATCATAAACTCTGGATAGAAGCCTAAAGACAAAAAGAGGCCGGTTTTCAGATACAGCAATATCAGATGGTCTAAAGGTAGACAGAACATCCAGCAAACTGGTCTGACCAGTAGTTTCAGTAATGAAATCCTGAGCTTGCTTTAAAAGCTGCAGTTTCCCCTCAGTATTAGAGAAAGTGCCAATGTGTTTATGGACAGTTAATCTTCCGTACCTTTTAGATACAACCTGTATAGCTTTCTTACCGGAAGCTGTTGGGACAATTCTTGTTCTCACCCACTAATTATATACGCACCAACTATTAACCTTAGTGTCCCAAAAGTAACTAATTTGAAGCTAGACTAGTTGAGGTGTCCTAAGTCAGGAGATAGCGGAAAATCTTAGACCAACCGGCAACAGCCAAAGCTTCATCTGCTTGATCCCGGGGAATTGCTGTTCTCAAACTCATCATATCAGCAGCAGTATGTATAACCGG
>CAZFZP010000035.1:1038-7807 GCA_964523515.1 uncultured Gammaproteobacteria bacterium | reverse complement strand
CCAGGGACAAGTCCGTGCCCATTGAAGGGACCTGAAATAGTAGTGCCAGAGAGACTGTAATTGTACTTCCCCCAGGCTCCGTTCCAGACGATATTCCAAGATGCATCTTTTTCATACAGATACAGGTTTTGTTGATTATCGTTAGCTGGGCTATCCTTTCCGCCCGGTGCTGCAAAGGCTGGAGTTATAATTGAGAGAGAGAGAGAGAGAGGAAAATACCAAAAACTATCATTAATATTTTATTCATTTATTTCACCTCCTCCCTGTTATAGATTTATCTTTAGCTTTTTATTGAATAACACCGTTTTGTCTGAGGATGACTACCATCCCTGCAAAGTCGAAGGTATTGATCATACCATCATTATTAATATCGATTTCATCGGGGAAGCTGGTGGTATCAAACCAGTAAGAGAACATGATGGAAAGATCTTGCAGGTCAACTATCCCATTCCGGTTTGCATCACCCTCTTTAAAGATAGTTGTAGTACCTTTATTAACTTGTAACTGAGGGTCGAGAGAGCGGATAGCTATGGCTTCTCCCACTAAATTGGCATCGAAGTAATATTCCGGTGGGTCACTCAGACCATTAAAGCCGTCAGGTTGATACTCAGCTACCCAAGAGGTGGAGGTAGTATCAGGTGAACTAAAGGTAGCAACAACAGGTTGAGTAACAACAGCATCTGATCCTAATAAACCATCATCTTCCCTTACTTCAAACGCCACTTGTTTACCCACACAATCACCACTTCCATTGACTACTAATGTAACAATGGCACCTTCATCAACGGGGTTTAAAGTAGAAACCCAGGAACCATTAACCAAACTACAGGCTACTGGCGGTGGAGTAGGTGTGGGGGTTGGAGTTGGTGTTGGAGTTGGTGTTGGAGATGGCGTTGGGGTTGGAGTTTCGGTTGGAGTTGGTGTCTCAGTAGGAGTTGGAGTAACTGGAACTTCAACATTAATAGTTAAATCAGTTGTACCAGTTAAGAAATTAACATTGTCTGAATTTCTGTAGATAGCTGATGCAGGATCATAAGAAATAATAGTAGATCCTTCTGCTTTGGCTAAAAAAACCACCGTCGCTTCTGTAGCATCAGTGCCTGAAGTGGAATAGCCGGGTTTAGGCACACCTCCCACCACAGAAATTTTACCGGTGCTGTTATTATAAACAGTTTCTACCCACTGGGTGATAAAAGTGCCGGTTGTATCGATTCTGACAACTTCCAGTTTAGAAGGATCAAAGTTTAGCTTTGCAGAAAAAAGGTTAGCTTTGTGGGTATCGGATCTCGTAGTAATCGCTACAGACATTTCCTGACCGGGAACAATAGTAGTAGCGGTGGTAGAAGCTGCAAAAGTAGCCCCACTGGCATCTGAAACAGCTTTAGAAATTGGTTTAGGGTAAAGGGTGTTATTTAGTTTATCTTTAAAAGGCAGCACAGAAGAAAAAGCAATAAACAAAAGAACACCCACTACAGCAAGTAAAAGTAGTATTGGACTGCTACCTTTCTGACTATGAAAACGGTTAAAAAAATTCACTTCTTTTATATTATAGCAACTTCAAGAAAGAGTTTGTCAATTATGAGTTTGTTTTTAAAATTTGTATAGTTTATATTAATTTTATCTATTTTGACCCGATTGACTAAATATATACACATCCTTTAGTGTTATCTTCAGTTATAACGCTTACATTTAAAATTAATTAATTTTAAATACTATTGTCTGCCCAATAGTATTATTTCTAAGACCTGAAAATTTAATATGGTACTGCCTATAAACTGTCCTAACCATAGTTATTTTGAAACCAACTCAAAAGAATTTGAGCTGGTTTTTTTAGTGGCATAACATTACGGGTCTGAAGCTTTCATGGAAAGGTCTCCGACCCGTAGGACCTACGGTCCGGAGGGAGGTGAGAAAATGAATACAAAATTGAAAGTTAGTGGGGTTTTGGCATCAGCTGCTCTGATGCTAAGTCTTTTTGCTCCCAAAGCCTTTGCAGATTCAACCCTGGAGATTTCAAGAAATGGTGCTAATTCAGATAACAAGATAGATGTAAAAGTTGAGAATAACTGTGAGGTTAAACAAAAAAGCAACACTGTTGCTAATGTAGGAGTTTCTGTCTCCTCCAATACAGGTGGTAATGTAGCTAGTGGCAACACAGGTGGAGATACCTCGATTAATACCGGGAATATCACTACCAATATAACTGTCAGCACAACAGGCGGATCTAACACAGCTACTGATCCTTGTTGCTGTCAGCAGTGTTCCAGTGGAGATCAAACTAATTCTGCTTTAATTTCCGGAAATGGATATAATTCCAATAATGATATTAAGGTAAATAAAAAGAAGAACTCCAAAATAACACAGACAGCTAATACTTTAGCTGCAGTTGGGATAGGTACTACGGGTAAAACCGGTAAAAATACAGCAAAAAATAACACCGGTGGTACTACTTCTGTTGATACAGGTAAGATTGAAACTACAGTTGATGTCACAACTGCGGGTGGAGCAAATACCCTTAACTAATATGGGGGTTAATATATTTACGTGCGAGGTAGGATCATCTTGTTTTGCGAGCAAGATGATCCTCTTCTTTATGTTAACTTGGCAAAAACTAATAATCTTTTCCAGTCTGTCCCCAAAGGGGTACAAGTTTGTAAAATAAGATAATCTTTATTCTTTTCAAAAACAAATTGAACTTCATTTGGCCAGACTTCTTTTTTATAGAGCACCCCGTACACAAAATCCTTGCTATCCCTATGAATAATAATTTGATCCCCATATTCAAGTTCCCCCAACCTTAAAAAAGGGGTGTTAGTCCTGGTCATCTTCCAGGGAGATAAGGATGAGTGGGCAAAGTAAAAATTGTTAAAGCCTTTTGCTTTGGCTACTCCCCTCTCCAGTGCTTTTTCATAAATACCTTTATCCCAAGGATCAACATTTTCGATAATATCAGAATAAGCATTGATCTTAGGAATTTGCATATAATAAGAACTGTTACTTATAGCTTTTGCAGGTAAGAAATAGGCGCTTATATAAGGATAGTAAATATATGTAAGTATTATAAGTGAGAAAATAATTAAGAAATCGCCTATCAGGCGACGTCCAAACACAATTTTATTCATAAAATGATTAGTTTTTACCGGGATCCTGTCCTGGATGAAGACGCAGATATAAGCCCAACATAAACATGATCAGTGATAATAGTGACATAATTAATGTCCAGGAAACACCGGTAGCCGGTAAAATTTGTCCTGTGGTCATAGCACCCAGCACTTGCCCATCTGATGGGGAAGAAAAACTAGGACCTGGACCACCAGAAGGTGGAGATTGATCAATAGGTTGAGGAGGCTGAGGCTGTTGAGGTGGTTGTACCGGAGGTCCACCATTTGGAGGATTATCATCAGGAGGAGTAGGTGGATTAACCGTGCCTTCGTCTTTACAACAATCAATTATCCCGGCTTCAGTATTAATAGGATCATTAATGATCTCTGTTATAAAATTGATGTCGCCTGTTAGCACTGAAACATCACCTCCGGTATTATTATCAGCCTGATTTTTACCAGTGATAAGATTCCATAAGGCAGTGTTTAAGATATCTACCTTGTTATCAATATTCATAGCAAAGTTGTTATTTAAAGAGAGAGCCACCAGATTATTAGAAGAAGATCCGTTACCGGAGATTTTTATATTCACACCAGGGTCTGCTGGATCGACTGAGGTAAAATTAGTATTAATGTTTTTATTTTCTATAGTTGAACTTACATTTATATTTCCGGTATTAATAGAGATATTTCCTCCACTATTCTCATTAGCCTGATTTTCTCCGGTATTAGCATTACCCTCAACCTGATTTTGGATTTGGGCATTTTGATCAATGCTTATTTGAATATCAGAAGTTTGGATCAGATTAACGCTGTTTTGGCTATCTGAACCATTGTCAGAAATAGCGATAGTGGATGGGAACTTGCTGCAACAATCTACAGCAGTAGTTGAGCTATTAAGACTATTTTCAATTGTGGAATCTGATTTGATATCACCCGTGGTAATCTCCGTATCACCCCCGGTATTGCCGGAAGTACTGTTTCCTCCTGTATTTGCATCTATCTGGACATCGTTTTGAACTGTTGCCTGATTGGACTGCGTAGCAGTAGTGTTTGAAGTTACAGTCACACTGATTTGACTATCTGAAGAAGAACCATTTCCTGATATCACCAGTTCTTCAGCCATCACAGAAGAGGCTGATAATACAAGAGCAGGAGTCAAAAAAGCAGTGATAACTGCAAATTTTATCCTAAATAAGTAAGATTTCATTTTCCAATAATAGCGCGGAATTTTATGAAGGCAGCAAAACCCAGCAGGGCAGGTAGACCAAGCAGCAACCAGGCCAAATTAACTTTGATAGCTTTCTTACCGTTAACATTTACTTGAGATACTTGATTTTTTATGTCAGATCCTAAGCCACTTGCCATTTGTACCCCTGCCTCTTGCACTTCCACAAAGGTTGTGTCCTCTGAATTTGTGGGAGTTTCTGTATTGTTTTGGGCAATTTCTGCACCGCCACTATTGGAGTTATTTGTTTGACTATCCGTGGAACCTGAAGAGTTGTTGTTTGTGTTGCTTGCAAGACTTCCCTCTTGTAAACCACCTTGCCCGTTTGACTCCGTATCTGAATTGTTGATTTGAGCTTCTGCTACAGCAATTTCCGGTTGATATCCCGGAGCCCTAAAATTACCTAACCAACTTCCAAACACATCAACTACTGTCACAAATAATCTACCTCCGCCTGTAACATTGTTGTTCACCATATTAACAATTGAGGCAATAATACTAGCATCCCCGGTAGTGATTTTAGAATCCCCTCCGGTATTTTTACTGGCAGAATTTCCTCCGGTACTCACAGAAAGATTCATGTTATTAACTATGTTGGCAGTGTTATTTTGAACAGTGGTATTATTGGTAGTATTTGAAACACCGGAGTTATTTGTTGAACCAGTTCCGTTTCCAGAATTCGTGGCTGTGATAATACCATTATCATCAACACTAAACTGTGTTCCGTCTGATCCGGCGAATGTTCCACCACCTTGTGGAGCACCCAAAATTTGTCCTACCCAATTTCCTGCATCATTAATGAGCACCAACCACCAATCTCCGCCTGTTACATTAAAGTTAGCCACATTTAATACCTGGGCATTAACACTCGTATCACCGGTTACAATTTCTGAATTCCCACCCGTATTTTTGCTTGTTTCATTATTCCCGGTTGTGGCATCAAGCAATAAGTTATTCTCTATATTTGCGTCATTATATTGAAAGGTATTATTATCGGTAGTTTGATCTACTAAGGCTGTATTGGTTGAATTTGAACCGTTGTCTGCATTTTTAGCTAAAATGTCTCCTCCGCAATTTGCACAAGAGGCTGAAGCAAAATAATCTTCCGGCATAATGATGTCTCCAACCAAATCTCCGTAAATATAGACAAAATTTAAATATACCCCACCGGCAAGATTATTGTTGGCTAGGGTTAGTGCATTGGCAGCTACATTGGCGTCTCCGGTAGTAATTTCCGATGATCCACCCGTATTTTTATCAGCAGTGTTTCCTCCTGAATCAGACGAAAGGTTCAAGTTGCTTTCAATGAGGGCGTCATTTGTCTGAACAGTGAGATTATTAGTAGTTGAATCAATTGTGGCGTCATTAACAGAACCACTGCCGTTACCGGTATTTTGAGCTGTTAAATTGCTTCCTTCACAACCAATAATACAACCGGCAGAAAAGTCAAGGATAATATCTCCTACAGTATCGTCAACCACGCTAAATTCAGCCACCCCTACTCCTTCTATATTGGTATTAACGGCAGTGACTACTGTTCCGGAAGTGTTGGCGTCACCAGTAGTAATTTTTGAATCTCCCACATTACCGGATGCTGAATTGTCGCCAGTGATAGTTACTTGATTTAAGTTACTGCTAACCTGAGCTGAGTTGTTTTGAATCGTGGTATTATCATTAACTATTCCTACTGAACCATTATTTACAGAATCTGAGCCATTGTCTGAATTAATCACACTTGCGCCACCTGATCCAATTCCTGATCCTACCACACCAGCAGATGTATTGGAATTGGTAATGGTTGAAACTCCTGCTGTGTTAGTGGCATCACCGGTATCTACAGTAGCAGAGCCAATTTGACCATCAGCGCTTTCTCCACCTGTTTGCTCGCCACCTAAATTGGAATTTGTTGGAGAAGAACTATTATCTGTGGATCCAGAAGAGTCAGAGGATGAAGTGTTAGCTGGTGATTCGTTTACAGATTCTTCATCATTTTCTTCTTCTGCCACATCAACTGGCTCATCTTCATTATTCAGAGCTTCTTCCAATGTGGGAGCAGGTGGAGGGGTGGGAGTGGATTCTGCAAGTGTCGGTGTCTCCGGAACTGGTGGCGGAGTAGGTTCTGCCGGGGCAGTAGGGGCAGTGGGAGGGGTGGGAGCAGAGGGTATCTCATAAGCCAAAGTGGGAGCAACTCTTAAAAAGAGTAATCCGAATATTGATATTATAGTTATTAATTTTTTAAATTGATTTATCATTTTTCAAATTTCAAATTTCTAATTCTTTGGTGAGGGTGGCCTCTTACCGAAGTGCTAGTCGAGCACCACCCTTTTCCAAATTAAAAAACTTAACCCAAAAGACCTAGTAACTCCAAAAGTGTGCTTAAATCCAGAGATAAATCTAGATCAAAGTCAAAATCTGGGAGTTCTACATCTCCGGTGTCACC
>CAZFZP010000035.1:0-1028 GCA_964523515.1 uncultured Gammaproteobacteria bacterium | reverse complement strand
ACTGTAGCATCAACATCACCGGTTTCAATAGAAGGATCAGCTCCTACAGAACCGCCATTGTCTTCAGCTTCGTTATAGCCGGTGTCACCATCTACGTCAACATCATTGACTAATTCACAATTGTCTCTATTGTATCCTCCTTCACTACGAGGACCACCATCTTTTGCGCAATTATCCTGGAAAACTCCAAGTTCTCCACCCAGTTCTGCCTCGATTTTATTTTTCGAGTCAGTACCATTTCCGGAGATTTTTGCTAAAAGATCAGACAATAAACATCCACAATCTACATCTGCCGCATTAAAGTTGACCATATTGTCAATTTCAACAGTTGCATCAACATCACCGGTTTCAATAGAAACCTCTCCACCCGTGTTGTCTTCAGCTTCGTTATCACCAGTGTCTGCGTCGACATCAACATCATTGTCGATATCTGCATTATTGGCTTGAGCCAATAGTGTTAAATTATCCAGTTCGAGCTTGATTTTATTATCTGAATCTGAGCCGTTACCGGTAATCCAAGCACTGAGCGATCCTCCACCATTACTGTCTCCTCCTATCTTCGCGGAGTTGACATTGCCGGCGTTTGCAACAGTTACCTTAGTGTCAACACTGCCGGTTTTGATTTCTACATCTCCACCTGTGTTGTCATTAGCATCGTTATCACCAGTGTCTGCGTCGACATCAACATCATTGTCGATATCTGCATTATTGGCTTGAAAAACGTCTGTTGCACTATCTTGTTTCAGCTTGACTTCATTTTTAGAGTCAGAACCATTTCCGGATATTAATACCTCTGTATCTCCTGTATCACAACAATCAACACTTGCTGAATTACTGTTCACAGTATTTGAGACAGTTACTTTGGTATCAACATCACCGGTTGAAACAGAAACATCCCCACCAGTATTGTCATTGGCATCGTTATTACCAGTGTCTGCGTCGACATCAACGTTGTTTGAAATATTGGCGTCATTACTTTGCACTACAGTAGTAATGTTGGTCGTGGTAACTGCTGCTGTATTATCAGA
>CAZFZP010000034.1:0-7934 GCA_964523515.1 uncultured Gammaproteobacteria bacterium | reverse complement strand
ATTTAATATGGCTGTTAAAAAAATTAAAACATACATTAAATTAACAATTCCAGCAGGGCAAGCTACTGCTGCTCAACCTGTGGGTCCGGCTTTAGGCCAACACGGGCTGCCTATTATGGAATTTGTTAAAGCTTTTAATGAAAGAACCAAAGATAAAGCAGGGAATGTTCTACCGGTGGTAATCACAGTTTTTGAGGACCGGACTTTTTCTTTTATTACCAAAGAGCCACCGGTTTCAGAGATGATTAAAAAAGCTTTAAATTTGGAAAAAGGCTCCGGAAAGGCTTTAAAAGAACCTGTTGGAACACTCTCCCAGACTCAAGTCAAACAAATTGCCCAGGCTAAAATGCCGGATTTAAATGCCCATGATGTAGAGGCTGCTATGAAAATAGTAGAAGGCACAGCCCGCTCAATGGGAGTAAAGGTAACTCCTTTAAACTGAGGCAAATTTTAAGCCTTTAATCTTTTCAAAATCTTTCATGTTTGGAGTTAAAAGCTGGGCTTTATTTAAGATAGCTGTGGCTGCGATAGCTGCATCTGCAAATTGAACTCCCGTTTTGGTATCTCTCATAATTTGTCCTGCCTGTTCAGCGATTTCAGCGGTTACATTAACAATTTTGAATAACTTTAGAATTTTTTGTATTTCATCCCTTGATTTCTCCTCTTTACTGCTTTGACCAGCAAATAATTCCTGGATTACATCTGAAGAAATATAAAAATCTATTGTTTTATTTTCTAAAATAGTTTTGAAAATAGTTTTTTTACCTTTAACTTGTCTTAGGTGATCAATAATAACACTTGTATCTATAACAACTTTTATGTTTACCATGCCTTTTTCATCTTCCTAGCTACCTTAATTTCCGATCTTCTCATTTTCTTTTGTCTTTTATCAAAATCTTTATCATCTGTCCAGGCTCCTTGGGTTTCTTCCAGAATCTTTAAGAGCATTCTGTGTCTCTGATCCTCTTCAGCATCTGTTACCACCTCTTTGATAGGATGGATATAGATTCCATCATCTATCATTCTTACATTTAAAGGAGTATTTTCGGTAATATTAAGTTGATCCCTTATTTTTTTGGGGATAACAACTTGCCCTTTTATATTTGGAGTCACTATTATACCAATATTCATACTAGTAATATTTTATTACTAAATCCTTTTACTTGTCAAGCGTAGATTTTACTGTTAGAATACAGAACATGGGTAAAACTAAAACTAAAATAATGGATGACTCCATTCAAGAAGAAGTAAAAAAATCTTCTAAAAAAGAAAAGCGCGGAGGGAGGCTGGCTCCGAACGCAGCGAGCTCTAGATCCGGCGAAGCCGGACGTACCCGAGGCGAAGCTGAAAGCGAGCCGCAGGGCGTAAACACCGAAGGTGTAGTTAGCGAGCAAGAGAGCGTGTCTGCCGACCAAAGCGATAACCAGGATGCTGACAGCAAGCGAAAACAAACAAAAACACAGAAACCTGGAAAAGCGAAGCCTCGTTCTAAAAAATACCAAGATATAACTAAGGATTTGGATAGATCTCAAAGTTATCCTTTGACCGAGGCAGTTGATTTGGTTAAAAAATTATCCTATTCTAAATTTAATGGCACCTTAGAGGCTCATATAAATACTGCTACATTAGGCATCCGTGGCTTAGTCTTCTTACCTTATGTTTCCGGCAAAAAATTAAAAATTTTAGTTTTTGGAGCAAAAGGAGAAGTTACAGATGCTATTTTAGGAGATGAGGGAACTATCGAAGAGATTGGAACAGGAAAAGTGAATTTTGATTTAGTGGTTACTACTCCTGATTGGATGCCTAAACTAGCCAAAGTAGCTAGAATTTTAGGCCCAAGAGGTTTAATGCCTAACCCTAAAAACGGAACAATCACCTCAGATCTAAAAAAAGCTATAGAAAGTTTTCAGGCCGGAAAAACAGAATATAAAACAGAAGCCAAAGCCCCTGTAATCCATATTGGTTTAGGTAAATTAAACCAGCCTACAGAAGAATTATCTGCCAATATTAAGACTTTACTTCAAACTTTAGGTAAAACCAGGGTAAAAAAAGTAGCTTTATCCCCTACCATCGGCCCTTCAATTAAAGTGGATCTAGGAAGTATTTAATTTTCCTTCCTGAGAACTCTTCTTAAAATAGCTCCCACATTTAGATCCAACTGATAAATAGAGATTATTCCGAAGCTGACTATAAAAATGGCTGTGCAGACATGAAATAGTACAGTCATGGCTGATGCTAAATTTGGATCTATATTAAATAATCCGGAAAAAATCAGCAGCCCTGAAGCTTCTGCTGAACCTACATATCCCGGGGCTGCCGGGATAAGGTAAGTTAAGGCAGACAAAAGCTGCCCTAAATACATCCTTAAATATTCCTCTGTTATTCCCAAAGCCAGAAAAGAAAAATACCAAACATATGCATCTGCCCCATAACCTAAAACAGTTATGGTAAAAATAATTAATAATTCCCAAGGTGGACGCTTAAAAATACTAAAAGCATCAATAAAGAATTCAAAAACCCTATCAAAATATATCTTAATACTATTAAATACTAAAAAGTGTTTGAAAAAATTGAATAAAATTCTGGCAATTTTTGTTTGAAACACCATTAAATAAGCAACCAGCACTAATATTATTGACCCAAAAATTACTATCTGAGTTATATCAGACCCTAAATTAGTAGGAACCAGTGTTAAAAGTAAGGCCCCTACTATAAACACCACTAAAAAGTCTAAAAACCTATCCAAAAATATCCAAACTATGGTTTTACCAACCGGCAGATCATAATTTTGGCTTAAATAAAAACTTTTAGCTATTTCTCCCCCTCTAATGGGAATAAGAAAATTTAGGATAGTAGCAGCCCCATTTAAAAATAGCAGTTGAATTAAACTAATTTTCCGGACTTTAGACAAAACAAGCTGCAATCTAAAGGCTCTGATAGCCACAGACAGCCATAAAAAGAAGAAGATTGGCAGTAAAGAGGCGGGTTTAACAGTAGCAAGATTGGTTTTAATCTCATTAAGACTCACAAATTGCAGCCAGACAAATATTAATACTAATCCCAGCAGAGTATTAAATATAATTTTAAACATAGTTGCTAATCTGTATCTTTTAAATATACACTATATATAGAGTTTATGTTTTCCACTTTTAAACAAAGACTAATTTTAGGGATTTATATTTTTTTGGTAGTCTCTATTCCCATAGGAGCATATCTGGCTTCTAATATCAATAACCAGGATTTAAATACTAAAGCCACAGAGCAAGACCGCGAGGTTAATCTGGAAGATAACTCTACCTTAACCCCCTTAGAAGAGCTTAAAACTCTCCTGGCTTCCCCTCCGCCTAGCGTAGAGACGTCACCTGATCCTATGCCTGTGGCAGCCACTACCTTTGGCCCAACTTTAAACTTAAAGTTACTTTTAGAAGCTAGGCCGGTTGGAAGTTATGGAAGCCGGGTGTTTGTAGGCATAGCTGATGGCCAAACTCAAAACAGCACACCAAATTATGTTTTAAGTTTTACCATAGATTTACCTGGCACCGGCATTTTTGAAGGGTTATCTCTGGCAGGGCTGGAAACAGGCAAAGGATACACAGCTTTTATTAAGCCAACAGCCCAAATTGCCACCTCCTCTGCCTTTATTATGTCCCCTTCTGTTAATACTTTGGAAAATGGCCAACCCTTAACTCTGCTCACCGGAGATTTAAATGAAGATAATGTAATCAATTCTGCTGATTATTCTATTGTTAAAACTGCTTTTAGTTCAACTCCCACCTCTGCCAACTGGAATGTGTTGGCTGATTTTAACCAGGATGGCATAATCAATAGCCTGGATCTTGGAATAGTTGTTAAAAATTTTACTAAAACCGGACAATCAGGAGTTTGGGTATCTACTCCTGGGTCTGGTTCCTTAGATCCTAGTATTCCTGCTACACCGAGTGGCTCCACCGGAGGCTACTGGCTCTGGATGCCAGCATTTTAAGCCAATTTAGCCCGATGTTGTAAGATATCAGCCCAAGTTAAGGCTTTTTCTGTCCAATAAAGATATTTTTCAGGCATAATAGGTTGTAACTTTAAATGATTAAAATCTTCCTTAAACCTTTTTAAAGTCAGCTGGAATTTTTCAGAAACATTATCATGGTTTATATCTTTCAAATAATTTTCTGTTTGATTAATCATTTTTTTGATTAAGTCTAATCTAGATTGATATACTGCAAATCCTTTATTGAGTTTAAGATCTTCTAAACTTATTATCCAATTTCCAATTCTGGCCATATTGACAGAAATATTTAAAACCTGCATCTGCAACTGTAAATCTGTTTGTTGAAAATAATGTGAATTATTCATCCAGGATTAACCCCCTGATAATAGTATCAAATTTTTTCCTCACTTCTTCTGATTCTATCTCTCTTTTGTTGTTATCCTGGTTAGGACGAATATTAATCATTGAATCATAAGTAATTTCACCTGTATCTAAATCTATTCCACCGCCCCACAAGTTCTCCTGTTTACAACCATACTCTAACAAATCTTTCTCCTCATCATAATGCATTGCCCCACCTCCAGCTAATATTCCTCTTTCAATATCCACCACAACCTTAATATAATTTCCATATTCATAAGACATCTTCTTTATTTCTTCGTCTGTGGCTTTTTTATCTTTTAAAAGTATGATCACCATTGACAAAATTATATCACCAAACATAATTCGATATCTTGACAAATGATATAAACCCGGTTTATCCTTAAATTACAGACGGACCGCAAAAATGGCTGGTCCAAAACGAGTTTTACTGGTTGTCATTAATTTTTTTATTATTGCCCTTTGGGTAATCTTTCCTAATTCTATCTTTGCCCTAAGCAACAAATATTATGATTTTGGGCCGTATTATACAAAACCTCAGGTTTTAGGTTTTTCCTTCTCTGATTTAGACAAGCTTCCCTCCCCTCAAATTCCGGACAACATTATCCCCCCGCAAGCCAGTGGTATCTTACCTAACAGTTATTTTTATCCTTTTGAAAAAGCAGTTGAAAATATCCAACTCACCTTTACTTTTGATCCGATTAAAAAAGAGGTTCTAAGGCTTAATATTGCCTCTGAAAGACTATCTGAAGCTAAAACTCTGATGGAGCAGGGACAAACTACAGCTGCTTCAAAGGCTTTGGATGATTACAGCCAAACTTTAACTGTTCTCAGCCAAAATCTGTCTGCTTTAGCTAAAAAAGATGATTCTTCTTCACAAGAGTTAATTAATAAAGTTGAAGAGACTGCTGCTGCCCAAACAGTGCTGGCTGTTAATTTAAGCCTTAAAGCCCCTCCTGCCCAGGCTGAAGCCTGGACCCAGGCTACAAAAACAACCAGGCAACTCTCAGATGAAATAGCCCAAATTCAAAATCAGCCTCCAATTCCAGAGGAAGTTTCAACAAGCATCCAAAAATTAAAAGAGCAGGGGTCATTATCCGAGGAAGAAGCTAATAAAATATACAGCCTGAAGGAAAGAAGCCAGGTTAGAGATGAACTTGAAAAATTGGTTTCCTCGGGTCAATTCCCTCCGTCTGAAACTATCAAAATGGATGAAGCCGTTACCAAAAACTTCCCTGATGTGCAAAAACAGTATGTCACTAATTTGCAGGTATTGGAATTAAAATCTTATCAAAACCTACCCCAACCAGATAATCAACTGGCAGCAGAATTAAAAAAATTAAAAGATAATCCTGGTACATCCCCATCAAATGATATCAAACCATATTTATGGTACAACCGGGCCCAGGATTTAGCCAACGAGGTAGATTTATCAAACTTTTCAGCTTCCCAACAAACCGAGTTAATCAAATTCTACCCTCAAGCTGCCTCTGATAACCCTACATACCAACCTCCTCCAAGCCCATCCCCAAGCCCATCCCCAAGCCCTGACCCAAATCCTTCCCCGCCGCCAAGCCCTTCCCCAACCCCAACCTATCTGGCAGATGCCAGTGGAGCAATACCCGGTGATCCTACCTATATTATAAAGCAGCTGGGAGAAGGGCTTAACCTAACCTTCACTTTCAACCCTGTTGCAAAAGCCAGATTAAGATTAGAGCTGGCTGAACGCCGTTTGAGCGAAGCCCAGGCTTTATCTGCTGACCCTAAAAAAGCTTCTTTATATGAATCTACCTTAAACAGATACCAATCCACGCTAAATGATGCTGCAAAATCTATTCAAGATTTAAATGATCCCCGGGAAGCTAAAAAAGTAGCTGAAAAACTGGAAGCTCAATCTGCCAGGCATGAAGCAGTATTTGAAAGAGGTTTTTTACCTGCTCCTGTTAAAGATTCCAGGCTAATTACTGAAATTATCAAGGCAACAGAAAATGCCATGGACGCAAGCGCTGATGTACTGGAAAAACCTGCCCTGCCTGCCAGCTTATCAGTACGCTTAGGCGACCTTAAAGCCCAGGGTCTGATTTTACCTGAGGAAGCCCAGGATTTAGTAAATTCTACTTCAAGGGCAGAAGCCAGGGAAAAAATCAGAAAACTGACACAGTTAAATACTTTTCCTCTAGCAGATGCTAAAAAGCTGGATGAAGCCCAAACATTTACCTCTCCTTCAGATTATAACCAGCTGGTAGAAGTCAGAAAAATTGAAGAATTGCAGGATTTACGGGCAACCCAGTCTGATCTGGCTCAAACACCTACCTTAAAACAAACAGCTTCAAATCTAACTCAAAGAGAGGCAGTGTTAGTAAACTCTTTTGATCCCTCACTAATTAAACCGGAAGACTTAACAGGCAGGGATGATATGGTTAAAATCTATGAAACCCTGGTTGCCACCTCTTCTGCCAGACCTATTAACAGCGGCCAGTTTGGATCTGAGGCCACTCCTGGAGCACAACTTACTGCTATCATCTTCCAGCCACAAGATGCAATCCTGTCTGCCTGCCCGCAGGGAGCTTTGTTTAAACAATCTGAAGGTTGTATCTGGGCAGATAAAGGTAAAAAAATCAATGATTATGAACAATATAAATGCGGAGGTCCTAAGGAGTACTATTCTTTTGCTGCTAAAAAATGTCTTCCATATGAGGATGGACAGGGATTTAAGGATGATGCCCAGCCAGTTTGCCCGGTAGGATACAACTGGAGCTGGCCGGCTCAAAGCTGCCAAACTTTCACTGGAGGCGGATCACCGCTGCCAACTCCGAAACCGCAGCCAGAACCAAAAAGTGAGGAAGAAATTGAACAAAGGTCGCAGTCTTGTCCGCAAGATTCTTCCTACAAAAAAGGAGGGGGTTGTGTCTGGGAAAAAAGCGGTAAATCCATCTATGATTCCAGCCAGTACCGCTGCGAAAGAGGACAGTATTATTCTTTTGAAACTCAAAAATGTGCAGACGCCCCTAAAATAGGTGAGAGTTATCCTGAAGACAGCACTCCTGATTGTAAAAAAGAGGGTACTTATTGGAACTGGTCTGAGGGACAATGCGTATTGGCAGCAGTAGTTTCCAACCCGGATCAAAATGGGAACAGAATTATTGATGAAATCAGACCAACTTTTCTGACACCAGGCAATCCGTTATATTTCTTAAAACAGGCAGGTGAAGGACTGCAGCGCACCCTTGCTTTTACTCCGGAAACTAAAAGCCAAGTAACTCTTGCTCAGGCCGAAGAAAGGCTAGCTGAAGCTATTGATGCTTTGAAAAAAGACGATGAAGAGGGCACTAAAAAAGCTTTAGCCTCCTATACTGACACTATGCAAAGAATAATCAGTGATACCTCTAAAGCACAGCTTGACGAAACAGCTAAAATCAATATCGGGAAAATACTAAACCAGAGCTCAGTTGAGCATAATTTACTTTTACAAAAACTCTCAGCCTGGGCTCCCAAAGAGCAGGATAGTGCCATCAGCGCAGCAGTTTCAGCTACTATTTTAGGCGTAGATAAAGCAGCGGATATTGCCGGA
>CAZFZP010000033.1:0-7937 GCA_964523515.1 uncultured Gammaproteobacteria bacterium | reverse complement strand
TAATTACCAACAAACACAGAAAGGAGATGTGTACGTTATCTAGGGGTCCTACACAGACTATTGACAAAGTAAGTAAGTTAGTGTATTATTAGCTAACTTGCAAACTGAAAGGTTGGTAAGTTCTCTAAGAAAGCCCCGCAAGGGGCTTTTTTAGTGGGCGAAGCCCGCGAAGTGTAACTTCAGTGGGAATTTGGTAAAATTAACATTATGGTGGTTGTAGCTCAGCGGTAGAGCATCGGTTTGTGGTACCGAGGGTCGCGGGTTCAAATCCCGTCAGCCACCCCAGATGGGTGGGCACCCCTATCAAGTGCCCGAATAGACTGATATAACGGGCTAATCTTATGGTTCAAATCCTGTACTCTTATTCCTTAGATCTCTAATCGATATTAAAATTCATAGTTTAGTAGCTATTATATTATAGAAAAGCGTTTGTGTATGTGATTGGTCAAAAAAGGGGGCAAGACTTTTTGAAGTTGCAGTTCCTATGCGATCAAGACCCTCATGATCTAGAAGTGAAACATCAATTGCAAAACCAGCTTCTTTTGCTCGCATACAAACATTAAATGTTGGGTCAGGTATATCTTCCCTCTCTCCATGAAGCTCCACTCCTTGAAAACCAGCGACAGGATTGTCTATTATAACATTTACTTTTCCATTCTGAATTAAAACACGATGGAGTTCTTTCCATAATAATTGCTCCCTTGCAGCTAATGAATAAAGAAGGCTATTTATTGGCAGTATAATGTCTATTTGCCTAAAGGAATTATCTCTAAAAGGTAATCCTCTTTCTTCAGAGACTTGGGTATCCATCAAAATAGGCTCAATACCATATTTGGTTTTTGCGCTTGTTAAATATAATCCTTGAAGATCTACCCCTATTCTAGTTACAAAAGAGGGATCCTGTATTATATACTTTCCACCCTCACCTATTCCTATATCTAGATAGTATACCTTTTCAGTAGTCATGCGTGGATTATACATCTTTTTCCTTCTCCTGAGCTTAATATGCAAGCATCAAATGGTTAAAATGAGCTAGGAGTTGTTCAAAAAGCGGTTCAAAATAACTTGCATCAGCCACCCAACACCTAATTTGAGAAAGGAAGCAAATCCCAAAATCCTCTGGGGTTTATTATTACTTGCATAAAGTCTGGGTTTAGAACACCAAAATCCAAGGTATTTACTCCTGATTCTACCTTTTGGTTAATAATCTTGGGTTGGTACAATGGTTTTTGCAGAGTAAAATCAAAACTATAACCTGGTAATAAGTACCTAGTTTCTACCTCCCGTGACTGCCCGGTTTTATCCAAATCAACCACTTCAGCTGTATGATTTATTGGACCAATTACAGATAATAAATATTTTCCTTCAAATATTTCTTTCCATCTTAAAGCAGCTTTAATCTTTAAAATAACAGGTGATTTTACCTCAGTTATAAATTTAAAGCCCTTATTATCAAATTCTTTATTATCTATAAGAAGATTTAATTCTGTCTGGAAAACTCCACCCTGGGGAGCCTTAATATTAAACTCAAAAGTATAATCTTGTCCTGGCCTAATTCTGACTCCAGCAGGCAAAGAGATTGGTACTATCCCTAACTGTAATCCACCTGTTTTAGGAACTAATTTAACTTGCCTTGAGCTTGTCGAAGGGTCACCCCAAATAGATTGACCGGTATTTTTGAAAGTTAAAGAAATTTTATAACTTTCTCCAGCTACAAGTGAAGCATAAATTTCTCCAGTAATTAAATCTGCTTTATTAACTTGAACTGGCGAACCAGTATTTTTGTTTATCTGTTGTAAGGTTAGAAAGTGCGGATGATATTCATCTGATCCTAATTTTTTAAAAGAAAAATGATCAAAAGGAGAAGATTGATAGTTTAATAAAAATGGAGTGACAGCTACTATTTGATTACTACTCCAAGCACTACTAAATGCAGTTTTAAAATATTCCGCAACTGTTTCAGGGCTTGGCAAACTTAGATTCTGGGAGGCACCCTCTGAATGTCTCCAACCAGTCTCTGTAATAAAAACTGGTAGATTCTTCCTAACTCCAAGTTGTCTTAGAACTTGTAGTTCCCATTCGAAGGTTCTGACAGTACCTCTACCTTGAGCATTTGGGGAACCTATAAACCCAGGATTTGGATAGGAATGTGACACCCAACCATCTAATTTATTAAATATGCCAGGAACTGTCCTATTCATCTCTATTAAAAACCTTTCTTCATCATAAAAATTTGGGGGCTCTTGTGGAGCAGAAGCATCAAATCCGGCATTCATCACAAAGAAATCAGGAGATTTGGCTTTTAATGCCTCAATGGTATTATTTAAAACTTGGGCATACGAGACAGGATCAATTTGATTGCCCCATTCTTTACTATGATTTGGTTCATTATAAATAATAATGTATCTATTTTTAATTGGCCAATTTAAATTATTTAAAAAATCTGCCCAGGCTTCATATTCTTTTTCATATGGTTTTTCCCAATGAGAATTAATTGGTTTGGTGGTCAGCCTGACAATTGGAATGAGGTGGCGTTCACGTAACTGATCAAAAAACTGCTGCCATTTGTTGACATCACGGTCTTTGGATTCAATCAGAAATGTAATATAACCCCAATCACCTCCTGTTGAATTAACTAAATTGGCTGCGTCTGAAGCTTCATTCTCTGAGGCAGAGATCACATGGATACCAAATTTGTTGTTAGAAACTATTCTAGGGTCTGTGATACCATAAATAGGGGATTGATATTTGGGTATTATTAGGGTAATAATTGATAGTAGGGTGACTACTATCAATGAATTTATTAATGTTTGGGTTTTCTTTAATAAAAATTCCATAGAACCTCATGTAATTTTTTGGCGCAATAGACGGATAAAAATAGACAAGATAAACCTGATCCACACCTCCAAAGATGGTGACAAGCTATTTTACCACTTTTCTGTTTTAGGGGGTAATAATTTTTATCAATTAAAATTTGACACTCAAAAATTAAACTGGTTTCTGGAAGCGATTGAGTCTGACGACTATTATGCGAAACATAATGCATATTGATTTTAATTCATACTTTGCCTCAGTAGAACAACAAGCTAATCCACATCTGAGAGGTAAACCTATTGGAGTAACCGGAGGAGATAAGCAAAGCTTGCGACTGCCTGATGGCAGTCTGAGAATAAAAAGAACTGTGTTAGGAGCAGCGTCTATAGAAGCCAAAAAATTTGGAGTTAAAACCGGAATGCAAATTTGGGAAGCTAAAAGATTATGCCCTCAGATTATTATTGTACCAGGGAATAGTGATAAATACCTAACTGTTACTACTAAATTTATAAATATTTTAAAAGATTACACTCCATATTTAGAAGTATTCAGTATAGATGAATGTTTTCTACAGCTTGTGGGTGGTTCATCACCCATAATCATAGCCCAAATTATAAAACGACGCATTAGAGATGAGATAGGTAAGTTTATTAAATGCTCTGTGGGTATTTCTTATAACAAATTAATGGCTAAACTGGCCGGGTCTTTGCAGAAACCAGATGGGTTAGTGGTAATTGAAAATGAGAAAAAGGCTATGGAAGTCTTGGATAAAATCCCGCTTGATGAAATCTGTGGAATTGGATTTAGGATAAAACGGAGATTAAATAATATGGGAATATTTAATTTTAAATCTCTTCGGGGAGTACCACTTGATATTTTACTGCTAGAGTTTAAATCTTATGGAAATTTTTTATATAATGCTTCCCGGGGAATTGACCATACGGAAGTTATTCCTTTTTTTGAAAAAGAAGAGGTTAAATCTATTAGCCATAGATATACTTTGGAGTGTGATACATCCGATGTGGAACAGATCAAACAGAGTCTACTTAAATTAACTGAGCTAATTGCTAGAAACTTAAGAGCTAAAAAACTAGTTGGCAAGACTATCTATTGTTGGTATCGTGATTCTGTCATTGCGAGGAGCGAAGCGACGTGGCAATCTTTATTTACTGGTAATGGGATGCAGTCTACTATTATATATACCCAAGATGGGTTAGAAATTTTTAAGGCTGCCTGGAAAATCTTTTGGGAGATTTGGAATGAAAGAGAGATTAGAATGATAGGAATATCTATTTCTAACTTAAAACCAATCACCCCACAAAATTTAACCCTGTTACCAGAAGGACAAAAACAGGAAAAGATTATTCAAGCTTTAGATAAAATTAATAATAAATTTGGTGAATTTAGCTTGCAAAGAGCAATACTTTTAAATAACAGTTACCAAAGGCGCCCCCAGTAGGATTCGAACCCACGACCCCTTCGTTAGAACCGAAATGCTCTATCCACTGAGCTATGGGGGCTTAAAGGTAATTATACCAAAACTTGACAAAAAGAAGATATAATTGTACATTCATAGCAATGAAAAAATCTGCCCTGGTTTTTATAGCCCTCTTTTTTTTAATTTTTCCAACTCTTATTTTAGCTCAAACTACTACCACCTCTTCTACTGAACAAGTTCGCAGCTCCGCTACTAGAACTAATACAGCAGCCCAAAAACGGATAGAAGAACAAAGATTAAAAGCTCAAGAAAGAGTTCAAACTACGAAAGAGAGGGTAGAAACTAAAATTGCCTCCAGGGAAGCTAGATTACAAACCAGAAAAGAGAATATAGCAACCAGGACTGCCAGCTTAAAAGCAAAATTAAAAACTTTTAAAGATCAGCAAAAAGCTAAAGTGGCAGAAAGGGTTAATGAAAATTTAAATAAGGTTAATGAAAGCAGAACTGATACCATGCTCAAACATTTGGAAAAAATGGTAGAAATATTAAGTAGATTGGAAACCAGGGTAAATGAGGCAGGCCAAAGCGGTAAAGATATTTCTTCTGTTACAACTACCATCACTGATGCACAGGAAACTATTAAGACAACCAAAGGGGCAGTAGAAACCCAATCAACTAAGGATTATACGATTGTAGCTACAACTGAAGCTAAAATTAGACAAGATGCCCAAGCTGCCAGAAACAACTTGCATACTGACTTAAAAACTGTCCATAATCTAGTAGTAGCTGCCAGAAAAACAGTTTCAGATGCTATCTCATTGGCTGTTTCAACCTTGGGAGGAAATAAATAATGGAACCAGTATCAAATCCAGCTGTAAATATAAATCCGGCACCAGCTGCACCTCCTATTCCACCAGTAGTTCAACCAAACATACCTGGTGATTCTGAGTCTAAGTTACCTATGTTTGCTATGGTACTCACTGGAATTGCTATTTTATTGGCAATAGCTGGAGGTGCTTGGTGGTATATGAACAAACAAAATAATACTCAAATAACAAAGCAACAGACTCAAGAGATAAATACCTTAGTAGAGGAAATAAATGCCATTGAAGTAGGGGATATAGAATCAGATTTAAGTGAAATAGACAAAGATTTGGAAAGTTTATAAATGCCGTTTATTTAAGAGATATCAGCAAAAAATTACAAGATAGTTTATCTATATAACCAAAATGGAGCGGGAGATGAATTTTATTTCAAACCCCTTTTTGACGAAATACTAACTCATTTTACCAGATTTATGGAGACATACCAGGATCAGGAATTCGAGGAGGGAGTATGAACTTGCTTACTGGCTCCTATTTAATCCTCTAATATCATATTTTGTTAATGCATAATGTGCCAAGAAACCTGCTGTATTTTCTGCTGGTGAGCCATACCCATACATCAACGCCAAATCTGCTCTTCCTTTTTGTGTTAAGTTGCGCTCTACGCCTCGCCAGAGTTTTCCAGTATCAATACCTGCTTGTGGTAATCCATCAGAAACAAGATCATAAGGAGTATCTGTAAACGGATATCTATCAGGATGCAAACTTTGTATTAGCTTTTGTTCTTCCACAACTATATCTATTACATCAACTGGAAGTTCTCCATTATTTATTAAAAGCGATTGATAATCTATCTATGTCCTCGCGTGCTAAACCAAATAAAGCCATTCCTTTTGTAAGGCTTGGTTCTTCTGGTGGTAGCGGTGGCCATTCACGGGAAGCAGCGAACATCTCAGCAACAGTTAATGCCCCGAAAGGACGCAGCAAATCTATTGCTTCATCACGTTCAAGAGCATTTTCACCTATCATCCTAAGCTCACTAGACATCCAATCGTTGGCAATGCTATCCAATTTTGCTACTATTGGTTTCCTTTGCCAATCCTCTGTAGCTCCTTGAAGTTTTTGAGATAATCCTCTTATTTCTCCTGTTTCTATAGATTTCATAGTGTTATGCTTTTTGCTTTGGATATTTTAGCATTAGGGAACATAAATATCAACTGTTTAGGACTATATATAAAGCTATTCGGGACTTTGATAAGCATATCATCCCCTCTGGAGCTGGTGATCGTACTTAGCTCGAACCTATACCGTCTCATAACTCCTGATGTGATTTTACAACTCAATGCACTGAAAAACCATCTCGGCATCAAAAGTTTTAGAAAATTACGATTTACTTCAATTCTACAACGACTGGATAATGGTCCGAGGCTTTATTTGTAAGCTCATTCTTAATTACCTTGTAGGAAGATAACTGAGTTGATAAAGAATTTGAAAGAAAAATGTAGTCTAAACGCATTTGTGCATGTGCAGAATCACTGTTTGAAGGAGTTGGAACTGTAGTCTCTTTATTTTTTCCAAGTAAAACCGCGCTATCCTGATATCCAGTGCTCAAGATTTTATCTATTGCATCAAACCTAAGCTTTCCATCACTTGTGAACTTTTTAATTTGTGTCTCGTTAAAGTTTGTAATAATTTTCTCATCGTATCCATCATTTTTTGATAGAGAATTCATATCGCCCATAAGAATTTTATAGGGATATTGTTTTTGAAAATCAAGAATCAAATCAATTTCAGGATGCCGAAGATCTTCAGAATATGGAGTTAGGTGAAGACTTGCAATAGATAATTCTCCTAACGGACTATCGATTAGTGTAATTAAGCAAGCTCGAGCAAGAGGCTGTAACTTATTCACAGATTTGAATGGATATTTTGAAAAGACGGCAACGTGGTAGTCGTATTCTCCGGATAGAGCAATATCAAAATAGGGTAAACCTGCTTCTTTGGCAAACTCTTTTAGTATTTTATTTTCATTATTAGCAAATGTATTTGCTTCGTTTAAAGTCAGATAATCTGGAGATTGTTTTTTAACAACTTCAATAATTTCTTGAAGTGTATCCACTGCTCCGTCAAGAATATTATAAGTCATTACCTTCATACTCATAAGTATATCAAGTTCTTGGTATAATGAGCTACCGAATGATCTCTGTGGTGAAAGTACCTTATCATTAGGGAGCGAATGTCGACAGTAGTGCACTACTGATTCGTCTTAGCCACAGAGATCGCTTTTATTTTTTAGTAAGATCTGTAGACAGAGAACCAACTCTTAAGTAGTTTTTATCTTCCCAATGATTGTCGCCGTAGTAACTTGTCCAGGTTCCCCAACCTCTATAATGACTCGCGATTTCTTTCAATTCAAAATTAACAACGTGTAAATCTCCATTATCATGCCCATCTTTAGGATCAAAAAATACAGTTTCGAGTGCTAACTGGCTTCCGGAAGGTCGGGTGGCAACATATCCTACTAAAGGGTTTGAAGTTCCTCTTTCGTTAACTCCACATTGTTTTAATTCAGCTGGATAAGTACCTGGCATTGGCAGAGTTGCTAAAGATCCCATCGCCGACCCCAAATTTTTGAAAGAATCTAACTGGATATCTGAGAGTTTAGTTACTTTGATGCTCATTTTCTGGTTCAATTCCCGTTACTAGTAAAATTTTTCTTTTCTCTTGGCTAAAGATTGTTGGCTCGAACCCGTTTTTAACTTGATCTATCGGCTTAATTCACCTTTTTTTGATTTCAAGTACCGCATGGAGCTGGTGACCGTACTTTGCTCGAACCTAAGACCTCTTGTCGAGCCTAGTTT
>CAZFZP010000032.1:0-7997 GCA_964523515.1 uncultured Gammaproteobacteria bacterium | reverse complement strand
TGGGAGGAAAATTAAATTGAAAATAACACGCCCCTCCTTCGGAGGTAAAAATATAGAATTAAAAATCGGCTATCTCTATGGAGATCTGATGAATATATATGGGGACACTGGCAATATTATTGCTTTGCAAAAACGGGCTGAATGGAGGGGGATAAAGATTAAAATTATTAATGTTTCGATCGGAGATCGAATTCCCACTCGTCAAGTGGGAGAACGGATTGATTTATATTTTTTTGGAGGAGGGCAGGACCAAGCACAGAGTCTAGTCGCTAGAGATCTAGAGTCTAGTGGAAAAGGTAAAGTTATTAAGGAAGAGGTGGAAAGGGGAGTGCCCCTGCTGGCTATATGTGGAGGGTATCAACTTCTAGGAGAGTACTACCAGCCCCTGAAAGGTCCTAAACTGCCTGGAGTTGGCCTTTTTCCTATATTCACCCAGGCTGGTAATATCAGGATGATTGGGAACCTAGTAATAGATTCAGAATTTGGTAAATTAGTGGGATTTGAAAATCATTCCGGACAAACGTTTTTAAAGGAAGGTGGGCAACCTTTGGGGAAAATAATTACAGGTTTTGGAAATAATGGAGAAGATAATACTGAGGGATGTCTTTATAACGCAACGCGTTTCAAGAAGAGTCGCGATGAAATCGCAAGCGATTATAAAAATGCCATCGGTTGTTATATGCATGGATCTTTACTCCCAAAAAATCCCCAGTTAGCAGATTGGTTAATTCAAAAAGCTTTAGAAGTAAAATATGTAAAAGAAATTGAACTCAAACCCTTGGATAATACTTTAGAATCCCAAGCCCACAACACTGCTATCCAAAGATTCTCATAATTTGTTAAAATACACATACGCGGATGTGATGAAACGGTATACATGTCAGTTTTAGGAACTGATGCCCAAAAGGCATGGAGGTTCGACTCCTCTCATCCGCACCCAATAATTGACCTTAGGGTGTACAATATGGGTGTAAATATGGCAACACAAACACAATTACCAATCTCACAAATGGATTTAGGAAGAGGGATTCTGGGTGGACTTGATGAACGTGAACGTCAACCTAGTGATTATTCTGCTGAACCAATTCAAGAAAACCCTAAACCTTGGATTGGCAGATTAGAAGTTTTCACTTTAGCTAGACCTGTAACTGAAAAAGCATTCAAAGAGACTGTTCAATTAGGTAAAGATAGTATTGATGCTGCAGTAGGAATTTGGAATGAAATAGCATTTTCTACAAAACCAGAAAAACCCAATCCTCAACAGGCACAAGAACAAGAGAAAAAAGCAGCTCAAGCTGCTCTTGAGAGAAAATTCAATAATGAGTTAGCTCAAAACCAAGCTCAAGTTAGACAACAGGAAGAAATTAAAGAAGATGTAAGACACGAAACCGCAGGTGTATCAGATGAACAAAAGGCTAAAACCTTAAGTCTATCTTCTGTATTTAAAACAGTAAGTAGTATTTACCATAGAATGGCCTTTTTCATGGCAAAAGTTTTTGGCACTAAAGAGCAAGAGAAAACTCCTCCACAAATTCAGGCTGGAAGATCAACTAAAATGGGAAAATTTAGTATGGGCAGAGGTGAATTCTCAAAGGCTAATGAGCAAGCTGGTGGAGGACACGTACTTAATACTGCTGGTTAATTCTTCTATTTGGGCGGTTAGCTCAGCTGGTAGAGCGCGTCATTGACGTTGACGATGTCGGGGGTTCAAATCCCTCACCGCCCACAAATATGTTAATATAGAAATATGGAAGAAACCAGAGAGACGCATCATCATTTAACCTCCAATGCTCATGTCAGTAAAAAAGATATTATTATTGGTAATTTTTTAGGAGGACTTTTTTGGGGAATAGGTACAGTTATTGGCGCTTCCGTGATAGTGGCAATTATTGGAGCTATCTTAAATAATTTAGGAGTTTTTGATTTTTTTAAACAACTGCCTCAAATACCACAACTTTATACCAAATAATTAGATATGAGCGATAGTCAAAAACTAAAAGACCATAAGCAGATTGGACAAGAGCAAGAGTTATTTTTTACCAACGAGATTGCTCCAGGTGCCCCTTTTTGGCTTCCAAAAGGAATGGTTATCTTCAAAGAGCTGGAGAAATTTATCCGGGACTTAACCCTAAAAGCTGGATATCTGGAAACTTCCACTCCAATCATGGTCAAAAGTGAACTTTTTAAAAAGTCCGGCCATTGGGATAAATTTGGCGAACATAATATATATAATCTGAACTTATCCGATGAAGAAGATGGGTCAAAAGGAGTCAGTTATTCTTTAAAACCAATGAATTGTCCAGAATCAACTATCCTCTATAGATTTAGACCAAGAAGTTATAAAGAACTTCCCCTAAGGCTTTCTGAAATTGGCAGGCTTCACCGCAGAGAAAAATCAGGTGAAGTTAACGGGCTGTTAAGAGTCAGACAGCTCACTATGGATGATGCCCATATCTATGCTACAGAAGAACAAATCTTTGATGAAGTATCTAATATTTTAGATATGATGGTGGAATTTTACACAAAACTCGGCTTTCAATCTGATTTTAGGTTGGCAACCAGACCAGATACTAGAGCAGGCACAGACCAGATGTGGGACAAAGCAGAAAAAGAGCTAAAGGAAGCATTAAGTAAAAAGGGGATTAAGGCTGGAGATAAACTAGGAGATGGGGCTTTCTATGGACCTAAAATAGATCTTCATATAAAAGATTCTCAGAATAGAGAATGGCAGCTGGCAACAGTGCAATTGGATTTTCATCAACCTGAAGCTTTTGACTTAAAATATATTGATGAAAAAGGCGAACAGAAAAGACCGGTGATGATTCATAGAGCTATCTTTGGATCTTTTGAACGTTTCATAGGAATATTAACTGAACATTTTCAAGGAGTTTTTCCAACCTGGTTATCGCCTATACAGGTACAAATTATACCCATTTCAGAAAAGCATATTAAATATGCACAAAATGTACTCGAACAACTTTCTAACTCAAATATTAGAGTTGAACTGGACTCTAGAGCAGAAACTATGCAATCAAAGATTAGAGATGCTCAAATGCAAAAAGTCCCCTATATGTTAGTTGTAGGAGATAGAGAAGAAGCTGATCAAAAAGTAGCTGTTAGAAGCCGGGATGGTAAAGATCTTGGGGTAACATCTATAAATGAATTTTTAGAAAAAGTAAAACTAGAGATTGAATCTAAACTTTAGATGTGATAATATCTGAAACGTCCTAGGAGGAATGAAATAGCAAAATTTTATCGTATTAATCAGTTTATTCAAGCAAGCAAGCTTCGAGTAATCGATGCTGAAGGAAACCAGCTAGGGATATTAGAAAAACAGGAGGCTTTAAAAAAAGCCGTGGACGCAGGACTGGACTTGATAGAAATTGCTTCAAATGCTGATCCACCGGTTGCTAGAATCCTAGATTTTAAGAAATTTAAGTATGATGAGGGGAAAAAGGATCGGGCTGCCAGAAAGGGAACATCAGATTCAAGTTTAAAAGAACTTTGGCTCTCTCCTAGGATTGCTGAACATGATCTGATGGTTCGGGTTAATAGGGCTCAAAAATTTTTAGACGATGGTCATAAGGTTAAGTTAACAGTTAAGTTTAAAGGCAGAGAAATGGCTCATCCTGAAGTAGGACGAAATGTCCTAAATAAGGTTTTAGAGCAATTCGATGGTAGAATTACCATCGATAGAGAGATTAAATTTGAAGGTAGAAATTTATCAGTAATTATTGGCAAGATGAAAGGAAATAAAGCAGATGAAACAGAAAACACGTAAAGCAATTGAAAAAAGAATAAAGGTAACAGCTACAGGCAAACTCTTACGTAGGCACCAATTTGGAGCCGGACATTTAAAGAGAAAAAAAAGTAAAGGTGCCTTAGGCAGACATAGAAAAAGTATTGAAATTACCAAAGGAGATACCAAAGCTATCAGAAGGGCCTTAGGGATTTAATATATGGCAAGAGTTAAAAGAGGTGTAACCTCACATGCAAAACATAAAAAATTATTAAAATTAACCCGCGGGCACCGGGGTGGACGGAGTAAGTTAGTTAGACAAGCCAAACAATCTCTGCTTCATGCCGGAGCGTACGCTTATGCCGGCAGAAAACTACGTAAAAGAGATGCCAGAAAATTATGGATAATAAAGCTGGGAAATGCAGTCAGAGAACAAGGTTTAAGTTATTCTAAATTTATGGGGTTATTAAAGTCTAAAAATATTACCTTGGATAGAAAAGTTTTAGCAGATTTAGCAGTTAATAACCCTGAGGATCTCAAAAAAATTATATTACAAGTTAAATAGTGCCCTCTTCAAATTTTTATGCTAAAATTCTAGCATGGAAAACAAAATCTCTCAGATACAGAAAATTTTTCTAGAAAAGATTAAACAAGCACAGAATTTAAAAAGGCTGGATGAAATTTTTTTGGCTCTTTTTGGTAAGAATGGAGAGATTACTAATTTACCTAAAGAATTTTCTAAATTATCTGTTAATGAAAAAAAGACAGTAGGACCTTTATTTAATAAGGTTAAGCGGAAGTTGGAACAGGCAGTAGGCAATAGGCGACAGGAAATAAGAGAAAAGGGTTATGAGAAATTATCTGAGGAAAAGTTTGATTTAACAAAAACTGCTGAAATCAAAAAAAGATCCGGACAGTTACATCCTATTACTAAGTTTGAGCAGGAGATTGTAGAGCTTTTTTCCAAACTTGGATTTCAACAATATGATGCTCCTGAAATTGATACTGATTATAATAATTTTGAAGTTTTAAATATTCCCAAAGAACATCCGGCCCGGGATCTCTGGGATACTATGTATATTGATTCTCATTTATTACTTAGGACACATACTTCAAATTCCCAAATTAGAATTTTAAAAGAACATAAACTACCTATCAGAATGATGGTTTTAGGCAGATGTTTCAGATATGAAAATTTAGATGCCAGGCATGAACACACCTTTGACCAATTTGAATTGGTTTATGTGGACAAAAATGTCAGTATGGCTAATTTACAGTATTTGTCTGAATATTTTTTAAAAGCAGTTTTTGGTCCAGAAATTAAGGTGAGGATGCGGCCGAAGTATTACCCATTTGTAGAACCAGGAGTAGGAGTAGATGGACTATGTATTTTTTGCAAAGGCAGGGGATGCAAAATTTGTGGAGGAGTAGGTTGGTTAGAGTTGGCTGGAGCAGGCATGATTCATCCTACTGTTTTAAAAAATGCCGGACTTGATCCAAATAATTGTTCAGGAATTGCCTGGGGATTTGGACCACCCAGAATGGTTATGTTAAAATCCGGTTTTGAAGACATTAGAACTTTTAATAGTGGTAATCTAAAACTTTTGCAAGGAAAATAAAATGCGCGTCTCAAATTCTTGGCTTAAAGAACTGGTTGACTTAAAGATCTCATCTGATGAGTTAGCCAAACTTATTCCACTCCGTGTCCAAGGAGGAATCAAAGAGGTAACTGATGAATATTTTGAATTAGATTTAAAAGGTTACAACCGGGCTGATCTTTTATCTTTAAGAGGAGTGGCTTTGGAGGTAGCTGCTATCACAGACTCTAAATTGCTTTTTGAAGAGCCTGAGGAGGGTAAATTCGCCTGGGATGAGATTAAACTTCCATCTACTCCTGTTTCAATTGACGACCCTGAATTAGCAACGCTTCAGTGTGTAGCTAAAATTGAAGGTTTAAAAGTACGAACGTCACCAAAAGAGTGGGTAAAAAAATTAGCTGATAACGGGATGAGATCTGTAAATAATATCGCTGATATTACTAACTTAGTAATGTTGGAATATGGACAACCATTACATTCATTTGATGCTTCTAGCGTTAAAAATGAAACTATTAACGTCCGATTGGCAAAACAAAATGAAGAAATCACTACCTTGGATGGGAAACTAAGAAAGCTTGAATCTACTGATATTGTTCTGGCTGATATAAAAGAGCCACTTGATGTGGCAGGTGTAATGGGTGGTAAAGATACAGAGATTAAAAATTCTACTATAACGATCTTACTTAGTGCATCTTTATTTAACCCTACTATGGTAAGAAAAACAGCAGGTAGATTAGGACTTCATTCTGAGGCTAGCAAAAGGTTTCAGCATGGTTTAACTAAAAAAAGATTGCTCCAGGCACTTGATGCAGCCATTAAGATGTATCAGGATTTAGGTGGGAAATTAACTGGAATTTCTATTAATGGAGATTTAAAAGAAGAGCCTAAAAAAGTAAAACTAACTTTACAGAAAGTAAATTCTTTAACTGGAATTGGCTTAAAACCAGAAGAGATAGAGAATTATCTGAAGAAACTAGGTTTTACCTTAGCCTCACAAGGCGTCCCCTTGGGTGCGTGGGAAGTGACAGTTCCATATTGGAGATTGGATATTAATTTAGAAGAGGATTTAATAGAAGAGGTAGCCAGGATGTATGGGTATGAAAAGATTCCTGCGAAAGAGCTTACAGGAAAAAATCCTGAAAAGATAGATCAATCACTTTTTCAACTAATATCTAGTCTGAAAACTAATTTAGTCAATTCAGGGTTGCACGAAGTGCAAACCTATTCTTTTTATTCTACAACTACCTTAAAAAGCATGGGCTGGTATGAAGATAATAACTTACAATACCTAGTTAAAGTAGCAAACCCCATCTCGGCTGAAACAGAATATTTAAGGATGAATTTATGGCCAAATTTGGTTGAAGCTGTGGATAGAAACATTAGACAAGGATTAGATGATATAGCCATCTTTGAGGTAGGGAAAATCTTTGAACAAGGCAAAGAAGAATCAAATGAAAAATACAGGTTAGCCATAGCTTTAATGAATAATACTGATAATCCAATAGAAGAGTTATTAAAGATTGCTCACAAAATGGCTAAGGATTTAGGATGGGAGATTAAAGAAAATGAGTTAGAAGGAATAGCTTTAACTTTATTCCATCCCACCCGTCATACAGCTATCTTTAAAAATGGTACACAAATAGGAGGACTTGCAGAAGTTCATCCTAAATTATTAAACAAATTTGGAGTTGAAAAGAGAGTCGCTATCCTTGAAATAGATCTTCCTTAGAATTAATTTATCTCTAAAACTGATAACTTTAGAATTTCATTACTATATTCAAACATGAATTCAATTGAGTTCTCTAAGTTGTTAGTAATATATAAATTTTGTATAGTGTTAGACCCTGGAGACATAGGGTTACTGTAAATAGAAACTCCATATGTTTTCTCAATCCCAGGAATAGCCATAAAATTATGATTTGCAGGAGCCTTAGCCTTAAGGCCAGCATCCAAAGCTACCCAATACATAAGTGAGGCTAAATGACAAACTCCATCTCCAACTAAATATCCGGCAGATTTATAACCTTCTTGATAATTAAAATGGGTATTTGTAGTTCTAATAATTTTACCCTTATATTCAGGCAGAATATCATCATGGTAAGCAAAAACCTCACCTGGATTTAATTTAAAAGACATAGTAAAAGGTTTTTGGATTTCATCCCAATTAATATCAGCCTTTGATTTTACTCTTCCATCCATATAAGCTAAGTTAAGTAAAATATTTTCTTTTTGAACAGGATAATATCTTTCTGCCAAAGACATTTCATGAGTGGCCAATAATTTTTCCCCGGCAAAAGGAGAAACCAATGGATTGGTAAATAAGGTTAACGCAGTAATAGTAGTTATAATAGTAGATAGCATAATATTACGGGCTGGTTAAAACTAACCAACACCTGTGTATTATACCATACTATGGGTTGAAATTACAAGGCAACTGTGACGCCGATTGAGGACGAATGATTACCGCCATTATTATCTTCTAGCGTGACTGTAATGGTGTGTGAACCTCTATCACCTTGAGGAAATTCTACATGAAAGGCAAAAGGCTCAGAGGTTTGAGTAGATTTCTGCGAGCCATCTATCTGCCAGGTGACTTTTTTAACTCCAGCTGGGGAGTTTACAGAAGCTAAGACATCAAACACCCTGGGGACATTGGCTCC
>CAZFZP010000031.1:6018-8418 GCA_964523515.1 uncultured Gammaproteobacteria bacterium | reverse complement strand
CAGCTGTATTAACTGAACCCGTTATGCTAACGGTTGAACCATCATCAGCGGTTGCTCCAAGCTCTGAATAAGGATTGTTAATTTCTATATCTGGAGTAACTCCATTAAGAGTAATAACTGGTTTTGCAGTGTCAACTATAATAGTTGCAGGAATCCCGGTAGCAGTTTCATTTCCAGCTGCATCTTTGAATTTCACTCTGACAGTTTTTAATCCATCGTCTGCTGATAATGTCCACAATTTTGAAGTCGAGTATGACTCAAAAGCACTATATGATCCAGTTCCGTTGTTAAATGCCATTTGAGTAACCCCAGAAATATCAGCACCGGCATTTAGAGTTAATGTTACCTCATGATTATTTGCATTTGTGTACGTTGCCCCACTATTTATAACTATCGTTCCTGTTGGTTCAGTGGTGTCAAGAACAAGACTTCCTACCCCGCTGGTAGATGAATTATCAGCGCTGTCATATGCATTGACAAAGCTATACCAGGTATTTTCACCTAAAACAGAATTTGTAAAGGAGTTTATAAATAGGTTGCCTGAATTATAAGTAGTTTCTCCAGAAATTAAAGACCAGAAGAAAATATAATAACTTAAATTAGTATCTTCAGCAGGATCCCAAGTCCAAGTTGGAGTTGTGTCATTTGTAGGGGAGGTTGAACTAGGAGTCCCTGCAAGCGTTGGTGCAGTTGAATCTGTAGAAGTTGCTACGTTTAATACACCTGTGGTTGCAGCAAAATATGTATTATTTTTATGAGTAGCTGTTGAGCTGGTTGATCCCCAGGTTCCTGTAGTTTTATTTACTCCACCAAGCGTTAGACTGTTTACATTGATAGTTAAACCAGCATTAATATTGGCTATAGCAGTGTCACCTATAGACAAATTTCCACCAGTTGAGGTACCAGTGGCAATTGTTTTTGCACCGCTACCAGAAAATGATAAGTTATTGTATGCTACAGGAGCAACGGTCTGTTCACCCGTGGCGTTGTAATTAATGGTACTTGAGCCTGCAGTGAATGTGCCACTGTTTGTAAAATTGCCTCCGATATTTACTGTTTGTGTACCAGACAAAGTAAAGGGTGCTCCGCTGTTAATTATCAAATTACCATTTATTGCTCGAGTAGCGGCGAGTGTCCAGGTCTTTGTTCCCGTATTTGTGATTGTTAAATTATTGTAGTCTCGATCTGTCACTATTTGAGCAGAGTTAAGATAATATTCTACAGTTCCATTTGTAGCAATACTTGTAGTCCAAGCTCCACCAGATTGGGTTACTAAAGATCCTGTGGCGACGGGGCCTAAGCCTAAAGCATCAACAGTCCTAATTGTTCCAGTTGATCCCATGGTTAACGTAGTAGTTCCGGATGTACCACTTTGAATTAAACCAGTTGTTGAAGTAAAATCCAATATCCCGTTTACAACAAGAGTTGCATTTCCGGGAAGTGTCATTGTCCGCGTAGATACATCAAGGGTTGTATCTGAGCCTATTGTAGCAGTACTGCTGACTGTTGTGGCACCACCCAGCGTCTTTGTGCCGCTGCCCGAGAGAGTAAGGTTACTATATATAGTTGATTTTATGGTTTGAGCACCAGATCTACTGTAATTGACGGTATTTCCAGCTGCAGTTGCAGTAAGTGTTGGTGCAATGGCACCAGAACCACCATAATTTATGGTACCAGTAGCTCCGTTTGTTAGGGTGCTTCCACCTGCAAGCGCTGTGGATACTGTAAGCGTACCATTGTTGGTTCTTGTTCCGCTGATGGTTACGCTGGGAATTAAAATCTCGTTTGTTCCGCTGATTGTTTTGGTATTTGTAGAAAAGGTATGAGCACCTGTGTTAGCAGTATAAGTGCCATCATTTTGCAGATTGCCTGCATAACTAATAGCTGCAACTCCTGTTTCATTCCAGATTCCACCATTGTTAATTGTGACATCGCCTGTAAATGTTTTAGTGCCTGTACCGCCAAGCGTAAGCGTTCCAGTAATAGATGTAGTTCCAGTAACTCCGAGTGTGAAATTTCCAGCTGTCGTTAATGTAGCACCACTACCTACAGTAAGATTACCGGTAATTACCCTATTTGCTGTTATGGTATAAGTTTTTATTCCAGAACCAGAAATTGTTAAATGACCGGGGTAAGCAACGTTATTTACTGTTTGATCCCCAGCTGCATAATACTCAATTATCCCTGCTGCTGGTTGAGTGATTGCACCTGAATAATTGCCAGCCCATGTAGCTGCACCCACTCTCAAAGTTCCGGCAGTAAATGTACGAGTACCTGCAGCAGTAAGTAAGAATGTGTTTGGATTAAATGTGCCGGCAGTAAGCGTAAAATCATCAACGGTTATTGCGCTACCAAGGGTTACTGAGCCGCCCGTCTTGTTAATTGTGAGGATACTATTAC
>CAZFZP010000031.1:852-6008 GCA_964523515.1 uncultured Gammaproteobacteria bacterium | reverse complement strand
TACCGGTATTACCATTTTGTATCTTACCGGAAAGTGTTTGGCTGTTAGTTCCTGTAAAGGTAGCGCCGATATCCTTACTTCCGGATGTGGTTCCATTAAATGACCAATTTCCTATAAGAGAGATTTTCCTTATTATGTTTCCGGTAGTTCCTGTTGCCCATACACCGACACCGTCAACATCACCGTTGACAGTAAGAATATTACCGCTAGCCATACTGAGAGTTCCGTTGATAGTTATACCTGTGGAGGTTCGATTGCCACCGGTTGTAACAGTATCGCCACTTGCAATAATAACCTCGTCAGTCGCAGAGGGTACAACCCCCCCACTCCAAGTGCTACCAGTTGCCCATGCACCACCACCAGTTCCATTGCTTGTTATAATCCCAACGCTATCTGTAAATGTAGTTGTTGCTGTTAATGAATCATTTGCTGTCTTGGCCTCAACTTTATAATTTGGCCTGTATGTGCCGTCTAATTGATATGCGTAAATAAAGGTGCCGTTTTCGTCTGCTGTTACAGCAACTTCAAAATGGACTGGTGGTTCATCTTCTGACGTAATAATTAAAGTATAATTTTCTCCAGGGGTAAATCCGCTGCCGGTAATCAGGACTGTATCTGTAGGTGCATAGTCTGCCTTATCTGTGACAAGCTGGGCACTTTCAACTGCAATCGGATCAAGATCCAACTGCAAAACTTCCTCAACTGACTCTGCTGATGTGTTTTCCAAAATTACTGCAGATAATTGTCCTTCCTGAGAATCAATTGTTTCTATTGCAGGAGGGGCATTTGGTTGACTGGTTTCATCAACAGTAGTACCACTATTATTTTCATCAGTTGGTGTAGGTGTTGGGTCTGTAGTTGGAGTGGGAGTTGGTTCTTCAGAGGGTATTAGTGTTTCAGATGGTGTAGGAGTTTCTGTTGGAGATGGTGATGGGGAAGGTTCCAGTGTAGCTTCTGCTGTCTGTCCCAGTGATGCAGATGGAGTAGCTTCCTGAGCATAAACAGTAGCAGATACTAACGGGATAAAAGTATTAAGCAATAATGATATAGCTGCAATGGCAGATATAAACTTTTGCCTAAATTTACACATATATGCTTATGCTGGCATTATCCTACATTTTTACTTCAATATCAACTCCGGCTGGAATTTCCAGATGCATTAAGGAATCTATAGTTTTTTGAGTAGGTTCTACAATATCCATCATTCTTTTGTGGGTTTTTATTTCAAATGTTTCCCGGGAATTTTTATCTACATGCGGGGAACGGTTAACTGTCATTCTTTCTGTTTTAGTGGGAAGAGGGACTGGACCTAGTACTTTGGCTCCGGTCCGCAGCGCTGTATCCAATAGGGATTCACAGGTACTGTCAAGTACCCGGTAATCATAACTCTTCAGTTTTACCCTGATTCGTCCTCTTGGCATATTTCATCACCTTTCGGTGTAAGCTTTTAATGTGCGCACCCTGATTAACTTTTCAGGTAATGATCTTCGTAATTACTCCGGCTCCTACAGTTTTTCCACCTTCTCTGACAGCAAACCGTAGTCCTTCTTCCATAGCCACCGGGGTAATTAATTTTCCAACTATTTTAACTGTATCCCCTGGCATAGCCATCTCCACACCTTCTGGTAAAGCCACCTCTCCTGTCACATCAGTAGTTCTGATATAAAATTGTGGTCTGTAACCTTTGAAAAATGGGGTATGCCTTCCACCTTCTTCTTTGCTTAAGATATAAACTTCAGCTTCAAATTCAGCATGGGGGGTAATACTTCCTGGTTTTGCCAAAACCTGTCCACGTTCTACATCATCTTTTTCAATACCACGGAGTAATATTCCAGCATTGTCTCCGGCTTCACCTTGATCCAATAATTTGTGGAACATTTCAATTCCGGTTACCACAGATTTTTTAGTTGGCCTGATACCAACAATTTCTATTTCTTCATTAATCTTAACTACTCCTCTTTCAATTCTTCCGGTAACTACTGTACCCCGGCCTTTGATAGAAAAAACATCCTCCACAGCCATCAAAAATGGTTTATCTTTGTCCCTGACTGGGGTAGGAATCCATTCATCAACTTTGTTCATTAACTCTTCAATGGATTTAACAGCTTCGCCGTCACCTTCTAGGGCTTTTTTAGCACTACCTCTTACAATTGGAGACTGGGGATCATATTCATATTTTTTAAGCAAATCTCTAATTTCCTCTTCTACTAAATCTATTAATTCAGGATCAGAAACCATATCGGTTTTATTCAAAAATACCACAATTGCCGGAACTCCTACTTGTCTGGCTAGCAGTAAATGCTCTCTAGTTTGTGGCATTGGTCCGTCTGGAGCAGAAACTACCAGAATTGCCCCATCAGTTTGAGCAGCGCCGGTAATCATGTTTTTAATGTAATCAGCGTGACCAGGCATGTCTATGTGGGCATAATGCCTTTTTTCTGTTTCATATTCCTGGTGGGAAATGTTAATGGTAATGCCCCTGGCTTTTTCCTCAGGAGCGTTATCAATTTGATCAACTGACCGCTTTTCTGCCAAACCCTTGGAAGCTAAAACATTAGTGATAGCTGCAGTCAAAGTAGTTTTACCATGGTCAACATGACCCATGGTTCCAATATTTACGTGTGGTTTACTTCTATCAAATTTTTTTGCGTCTGCCATATATCCTTTAAAATCCAGCCCTCACAAGCTGGTATCTGAAATATTACAGTAATTACCCCCAAAATGCAATACTCTAAATAAACAACATTGTCATTGCGAGCGTAGCGAAGCAATCTAGCGCATATAATATACTAAACTTAATGAGTAAACAGTATTATGTCTATATAGCTACTAATCCACAAAATCATGTTTTATATACTGGAGTCACAAATAATTTAGTAAAAAGAATTTGGGAACATAAGCAAAAATTAGTTTCTGGATTTACCCAAAAATACAATATTAATAAATTAGTTTACTATGAAATTTTTGAAGATATAAATGAAGCAATAAAAAGAGAAAAACAGATTAAGGGTGGTTCAAGAGAAAAGAAGTTTAAATTAATTGAATTAGCTAATCCATTATTTAAAGATTTATACAGTTCTCTTATCTAGATTGCTTCGGAACTAAAGTTCCTCGCAATGACATATTCAGATCCCAAATTTATCCTGCAACCCCCGAGGTTGAGCATGACTTAGGAAACATCAAAGATTTATGGTTGCTCCCAACACAAAAGATTCTCTAATAACTTCTCATCATTAATCTGTATTCTTGTTAGAGTTCTTGTTCTACATTCATTACAATATTCAAGCGGACTACCACCAATTGTGACTTCGTCTTGTTTTGGATAAACAATAATATCTACGTGATGCTGGGCTTTCATCCGAATACGACCACTTGTTGATTCTTGACCATGACCTACCATAACTCTCTTATATAAACCTTCCTTAGCTAACTTGCCTGGTTTATATTCAACAGTCCTATTCCAAAAATGGCCACTTACAATTACTTCAACTTCTTTGATTGGCATGGAGCTTATAGTATCTTAAAAGCTCCCTAAAGTCAACTTAAGCTGCATGACCTACTCTACCTGTAAATCCAGAGGTTTCAATGATTTTGGCAGTAATATTTTTTGGCACTTCTTCATAATGGTCAGCTTCCATGTAATAGGTAGCCCGGCCCTGAGACATACTTCTTATGGCTGTAGCATATCCATGCATCTCAGCAAGCGGCACATAAGCTATAACTACCTTAGCAGTACCTCTACTTTCAGAAGATTGGATTTGAGCCCTTTTAGAAGATAAATCTCCTACTATTTGACCTAAAAATTCATCAGGAGTGGTTACCTCCACTTTCATAATCGGCTCAAGTAAAATCATTTCAGCCCTTTTTGTAGCCTCTGATAACCCTAAAGAGCCGGCTATTTTAAAAGCCATTTCAGATGAATCCACATCATGGAATGATCCGTCATAGACAATTACCCTAATATCAGTAACCGGATATCCAGCCAAAATTCCCGTGTCTTCTTTTTCAATAACTCCTTTTTCAATCGGAGAAATAAACTCCCTAGGAATTGCCCCTCCAACTATCTCTGAGACAAACTCCCGGCCACTACCCCGGGGAAGCGGCTCAATCTTGAGCAAACAATGGCCATACTGGCCACGGCCTCCTGTTTGCCTGATATATTTACCCTCACCCAAAGCTTCTTTGGTAATAGTTTCTTTATAAGCTACCTGGGGTTGGCCAACATTTGCCTCAACTTTAAATTCCCGGCGCATTCTGTCTACCAAAACCTCCAGCTGCAACTCACCCATGCCAGCAATAATAGTTTGGCCAGTTTCAGCATCTACCCTCACTCTAAAAGTAGGATCTTCTTCTGATAAACGGTTTAGTGCTAAACCTAGTTTTTCCTGGTCTGATTTTGTTTTTGGTTCAATAGCCAAAGAGATTACCGGTTCCGGGAAGGTAATAGATTCCAAAATTATCGGCGCATTTTCATCACACAAAGTATCACCAGTAATAGTGTCTTTAAGTCCGACTGCAGCCACGATTTCTCCAGCTAGAGCCTCATCAATTTCCTCCCTATCATTGGCATGCATCAAAAGTAGTCTGCCAACTCTTTCTTTAACCTGTTTAGTAGAATTATAAATATATGAACCACTTTTCAAGGTTCCGGAATAAATCCTGATATAAGTTAATTTTCCCACATGTGGATCAACCTGAATTTTAAAAGCCAGGGCTGAGAGCGGGCCGGTTGGGTCAGAATGTCTTTCTGCCTGTGTTTCAGTGCCCGGAACTACTCCTATAATTGGTGGAGTCTCCTGAGGGGAAGGTAAAAATTCTACAACACCGTCCAGCATTGGCTGGACTCCTTTATTCCGCAGAGATGATCCCGCAAAAACCGGCACTATTTTATTAGCAATAACTGCTTTTCGTAGAGCTGCCTTAAGTTCATCAACACTAATCTCTGCTCCACCTACATATTTTTCCATTAAACCGTCGTCAGTCCCGGCTATTTCTTCCACTAATTTTTCCCGGGCTACCGTCACCTCTGCTTGCATATCTGATGGAACCTCTTCTTCATTGAATTTAGCTCCGGTTTCGTCACCCTGCCAAACAAGCGCTTTTTGAGTTAATAAATCAACCACCCCCTTAAAGTCATTTTCCTTACCAATTGGCAG
>CAZFZP010000031.1:0-842 GCA_964523515.1 uncultured Gammaproteobacteria bacterium | reverse complement strand
CATTAGCCCCTAACCTATCTCTGGCAGACTTAATTGTCTCCATAAAATCTGCCCCTACTACATCCATTTTGTTGGAAAAAGCAATCAATGGCACAGCATACTTATTAGCCTGTCTCCAAACAGTCTCTGTTTGGGATTGCACTCCAGATGAAGAATCCAAAACAATCACTGCTCCATCCAAAACCCGTAGAGATCTTTCCACCTCAGCTGTAAAATCAACGTGTCCGGGAGTATCAATTAAATTAATTCTATAGTCTTTCCAAAAAGTGGTGATTGCAGCAGAGACAATAGTGATGCCCCTTTCTTTTTCCTGCTCCATCCAATCAGTAGTAGTAGTTCCCTCATCAATATCTCCGATTTTATAAGTTCTGCCGGTATAAAAAAGGATTCGCTCAGTGGTGGTAGTTTTACCGGCATCAATGTGAGCAATAATCCCGATATTTCTAATCCGATCTTGTGGAAAATCACGTTTGGTTTTGGTAGCAGCCATTTAATTTTTCTCCAATTCCTTGATGATTTTTTGGACATCAGCAAGTCTGGCTGACATCATCTCAGACTCTTCAACAGCATCTTTAAAGGCTGCATTTTCAGATAAATCCCCTTCTTGGGCAGCTAGGCCTTTTTTAACCATAGCAGCATTAAGAGCCTTTTCCAACTCTTCCATCTGTTTCTTCCACATCTTCAATTTTTCTTGTTTTAATTTATCCATATATAAATAATTGTATCCTATTTAAAAGAAATGCCCCCTATGTTTCCGGAGGCATGTTAAATTCTACCTTATTTTAGCTCCAAAAGTCAATGAGTTGTGTAGGACCCCTAGATAACGTACACATCTCCTTTCT
>CAZFZP010000030.1:0-8464 GCA_964523515.1 uncultured Gammaproteobacteria bacterium | reverse complement strand
AGTGGAATTTACAGCGGATCAAGCTGGAACTTTTGAATATTATTGTTCTGTAAGCAATCACCGCCTGATGGGCATGAAGGGTAATTTAATAGTAGAGTAATTTATCAGATGCCGGAGCTTCCTGAGGTTGAAATTATCCGTTTAGGTCTCCAAAAGAAAATTATTGGATTAAAAATTAAGGAGATAGAGATTTTAAGCCCTAAATCTTTCATTGGAGAACCCCAAAAAGCCCGAGGTAAAAAAGTACTCAAAATATGGAGAAGAGCTAAGATATTAGGTATAGATTTAGGTGAAATTACTTTGCTAATTCATCTTAAAATGTCAGGACAATTAATCTTGGTAGGGAATAGGGATAAGGGATTAGGGTCTAGATTTATCGGAGGGCATCCGACGCCAGATATGGTAAATACCATGCCAAATAGCCATACCAGAGTTATTTTTGAGTTTAGCGATCATTCAAAGCTCTATTTTAATGATCAGCGTCGCTTTGGCTGGGTGAAGGTAATTAAAAATTCAAAATTCAAAATTCAAAATTCGCTGGGATATTTAGGACCAGAGCCTTTAGAGAAAGAGTTCACATGGCAGATTTTCAAGCAGAATTTACTAAAACATCTAAGTATGCCTGTGAAAGTAGCTATTATGGATCAAAAAGTGGTGTCTGGAATAGGGAATATTTATGCCTCAGAGGCTTGTTTTGGTGCAAAAATCGATCCTAGAACTGGTATAAAAGATCTGAGTGATCAACAATTCAAAAGTTTACACCAAGCAGTGCAAAAATCACTCAGAGATGGGATTAAATATGGAGGTTCTACCAGAGTCCATTTTGTAGATCCAGAAGGCCATAAAGGATATTTTTTAGATTATGCTTTTGTTTATGGCAGAGATAAACATCCCTGCAAAATCTGTAAAACTGAGATTAAAAAAATCCAGTTAGGAGGTAGGGGAACCTTTTTCTGTCCAAAATGTCAAAAATAATCATAACAATGTGCGATCGCACACTATTATGATAGTGGGTAGAACAGCCATCTCTTATCAAAAACTAATTAATCAAGCTTCAAAGAGCTGGGAAGTCTATGTCCTAGACTATAACCAATTAATGCCTAAAGGAGATATAAATGATTCTGAATTAATCTATGTGGGCACTCGCTGGGAGGGGGAGTAGCCATAAAATTTGCGTCTAAACATTCTGAGATAGTAGAAAAACTATTTTTAATTAATTCAGTAGGTATTTATAAAAAGGAAAATGGTCTTTACGCCATTATAAATTTTGTCAGGTCACATCTAATTAGTAAGGTAGATTTTTTAGAAAACCTGAAAGCCTTAATGAGAATGATTAAAAGACCTACTTATCATTTTAATCTGTTAAATTATATGCGCAAATTAGATCTAACTTCTACTGCTCAGAATATAAAATCTTCTACTATAATCATTTGGGGAGAAAAGGATTATATGGTGCCATTATGGCAAGGGGAGAAACTACATGAATTAATAAAAGGATCGAAGTTAATTGTCTTAAAAGGTATGGATCATGATTGGATTTTACATTCCCCAGAACTGTTTTGGCAGAACATTGTATAATCATTGATATGTCTCCTAAGCCTACTTTCACCTCTGTGATTGCCAACAGATCCTTTAGGTTTTTATGGATTAACCAGGTTTTAATCCAGCTGGCTTATAATACCTTAAACTTTGCCTTAATTATTTGGGTATATAAATTAACTGATTCTAATTTTGCTGTTTCCGCCTTACTTTTGGCAGTTTATCTGCCTTCTTTTTTATTAGGTTTAGTGGCCGGAGTATTGGTAGACCTGACTGATAAAAGGAAGATTATCTTAATCATTGATTTGCTGCTGGCACTTTCTTTTTTAGTATTTATATTTGTCAAAGATGTTTATTGGTTAATCCTTTTAAATACGTTTTTTATCAACTCTTTAGCTCAATTTTTTATGCCCACAGAGTCATCAGCTATTCCACTTGTAATTTCCAGAAAACAGCTGCTTATTGCCAATTCTTTATTTTCTTTGACTTTATATGGAGCTTTTATGGTTGGGTTTTCTCTGGCCGGGCCAATCTTAGGTAATTTAGGCATCAATGCTATCTTTCTGTTAGGTTTTTCTACAATGGTTTTAGCTTTTGGATTATCTTTGTATCTGCCGACTATTAGAGCTAAAAGGAAAGAAAGATTAAGGGATTTTTTAAGTCTAGATGGTTTAAGCAGATTAATTATTTTAACAATCTCTGAAGTGAGATTGACTTTTAATTTCATCTATGGCAAGTTAAATATTTTAGTGGCCATCGGGATATTATCTGCAGTCCAAGGCATGATCGGAATTTTGGCAGTGCTTATTTCCTCTTATATGGAACGGGTTTTAAGGATCCATGCCACAGATGCGTCCTTTTTCTTAATGATACCTTTGGGATTGGGAATGATTACCGGAGCTTTATTCATTGGCAAATTTGCCGTAGGTTTACCCAAAAGGATACTGGTTATCCCGGGGATAGTTATTACCGGATTAATTTTTATTATGATGGGAATTATTCCCGGGGCAGCTTCATATTTACAAGCAGTAGATCTGCCAAGTTACACGAGTTATATTCCGAGGTTAAGATTTTTTTCTAATGTGCCAACCTTATCAATGATCTTTGCTATTGGAGCCTATATTTTAGGCCTTGCGTCAGTTTCCATTATTATTCCGGCCCAAACAATTATTCAGGAGCATACTGATGAAAAAATCAGGGGAAAAATTTTTGCAGTACTGGTAGTAATGATGAATCTTTTTGCCTCAATTCCGGTACTTTTGGCAGGAGCTCTGTCAGATCTTTTCGGGGTTATACCAATATTTTTAAGCTTAGGTTCTTTAATTTGTGGGATTGGTGTGGTAGCCTTAAAACCGCAGCTATTTTTTAAAAAAACTCAACTACCACTGCGGGTAAGAGAGTTTTTGGGATTGGGGCACTGGGATGTTACTGAAAAATCTCCAACTTATTAACTTTAGGAATTATTCTAAATTTGATTTAGATTTTACCGGGCAACCGACTATTTTTGTTGGCCCAAATGGGGCAGGCAAGTCGAATATTTTAGAAGCTATTCTGCTGCTTTCAACCACTAAATCAGCTAGGGTTGAGCAGGAAAATGAATTTATCAAAGATGAGGCTGTATTTACTTCTATTTCCGGAAAAGTTACTGAAAATGGGGATCAAAATGAACTGTTAATTACCATGGTAAAAGATGTTGATTTTCAGAAGAGATTAGTTGTAAATGGGGTGGGTAAAAGAGTGATGGATTTTATTGGAGTTTTGCCAACAGTTATTTTTTGGCCTTCAGATATCAATATGGTGACAGGCAGCCCGGCGCTGCGGCGTTGGCATCTGGATTTATCTTTGGCTCAAATAGATGGCAACTATAAAAGATCCTTAACCATGTATGAGCAGGTTGTAACTGCCCGGAATAAAGTTTTAAAAAGAGTTAGGGAAGGACAAGGTAGGTTGGATGAATTAACTTATTGGACAGATGAATTGATAAAAGACGGAGCAATGATTGCTAAAAAACGCCAGGAATTTTTTGATTTTGTCAATAAGCAAAGCTTGCCAGATGGTAAAATAAAAAACCCGCTGGGAAATTTTAAATTTAATTATCTGCCTAGTGAGTTATCAATTGACCGGATAGCCTCATATAATGGCCGGGAGATTGCAGCTGCTGTGACTTTAATTGGTCCACATCGGGATGACTTTGCATTGTTTTTGGGCAAGAGAAATATGGCCAAATTTGGATCCCGTGGAGAGCAAAGAATGGCTACCCTGGCTTTTAAACTGGCCATTTTAGAGTATATGGCCAAAATTTTAGGTAAAAGGCCAGTACTACTTTTGGATGATGTATTTTCAGAGCTGGATGCCCGGCACCGGGCAGTTGTGGCAAGTATTGCCAACCTGCAGCAAACTATCATTGCTACAGTAGAGTTAGAAAACATTCCCCAGGAATTTTTAGATTCCTCCAGAATTTTAAAGGTAGAGCAGGGGAAGATTAGTTGACAAAGGATTTTTAGATAGGTACACTCATTCATAATTTATGGCTTCAATTGAGTCTTCTTTTAGCAGACGGTTTGTTTTACCTCCTCCTGAAGAGTCTAAATTTAGACTGGCAAATATGTGGCATATGAAGGGAGGGGTAACTTGGGTTAGATATGAGGTTTTGCACAATAGTGATTATTTTATTCCCCTGGGTTCTTGTGAGGGCATTGCTAGCGCAGCTTACCCTGATGATAAAACTGGTTTACAACCTGCCTGGTGTTTAGGATGTCATATTAGGGGATCTGTTGATAGGACAGCAATTATGTTAGAAGAAGCTAAAAATAGACATTTTGCGGGAAAAGTGCAAGAATTAAGAAGTGTATAGTAAATTATTGCCCTTCTTCCGGAATGCTTTTTCTTCTAATTTAATAGAACCAATCGTCTTACTGGTACTTTATGGAGGTTTCTTTTTCCTGATTAGGGGAGTAATGCCTTCTCCAGAACAGCTGGTTGAGCATTTGGGTTCTTTATATAGCCGTTATGGATATGAAATTATTTTTGTCGGCGCTGCCCTTGAGGCTTTGGTAATAATTAATTTCTTTATTCCCGGGGCTTTGGTGGTGGCTTTTGGGGCAATTTTTGCCAGATCCGGCCAAATAGATTTAAGTTTAGTGCTTTTGGCTGGTTCTACCGGAGCGATGGTGGGATTTATACTGGATTATTTATTAGGCTATTTTGGTTTTGGAGTGATTCTGGAAAAATTTAGCAAAAATGGCCTGTTAAATAGGGCTAAATATCAGGTAGAAAAATCAGGGGTGAGGAGTTTTGGTTTAGGTTTTTTCCATCCTAATGTCGGATCACTGGTTTCTCTGGCAGCCGGGGCTATCAAGATGAGATTTATTAGTTTTTTAATCCTGGCCTATCTTTCAACACTGGCTTGGGCCTCTCTTTGGGCACTTCTGATCTTTTCTTTAGGGGAGATTTTCCTGGTGATTTTGACTAAATATTTCTTTATTTTGGTAATCTTGGTGGTATCAGTTTGGATATTAGTTAATTTTAGAAATAATCATGTTCATAGCTAAATATTCGATTACTAACTCTATTTTAAAAAATATTGGCCGGATTGATGCCTCCCGTGAGGTGATTATGAATGCTCCTTTAGTGCCTGCTTGGGAGGCTAAATTTAGAAAAGAGGCAATAGAGCGGACTGTCCATCATGGCACTCATTTAGAAGGTAACCCGTTAAGTGAAGAAGAGGTTAAAGATGTCCTGTCTGGTGAAGAAGTAATTGCCCGGGACCGGGATATTCAGGAAATCTTAAATTACCGGAATGTTTTAAAATTTATTGATGAGTTTGCGGCCCAATTAGCAGGTAGCCAGGCATATGAATTAAATATAGAAACTGTTTTGGAGATCCATAAATTAACTATGGAGAGGCTACTGACAGATACTGCCGGAGTATTCAGGGTCAGTCAGGTGGTTATTAAAAATACTAAAACCGGCCAGATCTCTTTTACTCCTCCTCCGTCAGTGGAGGTGCCATATTTAGTAGAGGATTTAATCAATTGGATCAATTCAGATGAAGGCAGGTCAATCCATCCGGTCATCAAGGCTGGGATTATCCATTATGAACTTTCCAGAATCCACCCTTTTGTGGATGGTAACGGCCGGACAGCCAGGGCTATAGCCATTCTGGTCATGTTTTTGGATGGCTATGATATTAGAAAATTTTTCTCTTTGGAGGAATATTTTGATGAAAACCCGATGGATTATTATTTAACCCTGCAGGCAGTATCCAACCAATTGGTGTTAGATACCCATGAACGGGATTTAACTCCTTGGCTGGAGTATTTTGCAGAAGGGGTGGCAATTGAGTTAAATAAGGTCAAAGAAAAAGTGCAGCGGATCTCAGTGGATGCCAGGGTAAAAGATAGGCTAGGAGAACAGATCCAGCTTAATGAAAGGCAGATGGTTATTTTAGAATATCTCCATAAGCACAAAAGCATGATGAATAAGGATTTTAGAAAAATTTTTCCGGATTTTTCTGATGATACAGTATTGCGTGAACTTAAGTTTTTAAAACAGAAAGATTTAGTTAAAAAACTGGGTGGTACTAAGAAAGCCACCTACGTTTTAAAATAATTATTTGCCTGGTGAGTATGGTTCAAACACTACTTTATTCCGAGCCTCCTTAGCTCTATCAAGATTATCATTTGCGCTTTGGGTAAGTGTAGCAGCATTGTCACTTCGTCCCACTTTAACTACACCTATACTGACTGTGCTTTCTAAATCAGGCATATTAAGGGTTTCTTTGATAGATTTTGGAACGTCTTGTCTGATTTCTTCAAAGATCTCTATAGCTTCATCCCGACCGGCTCCAATAACTAGTATCATAAATTCATCACCACCCCAACGGCCAATTAGTGAAGCTAGATGACTTCGTCTTGTAGTAATTTGTGTTAAGACTTTTGCATAAGTTTGAATTACTTTGTTACCTGTTGGTTTCCCCAAATTGTCGTTAATATCTTTTAATTTATCTCCGTCTAGAAATCCAAGATATGCCGGAAGATCGTATTGATGGATAATACCTAAATCTTCAGTTAAGGCATCCATAAATCCCTGGTAATTTAACAGGCCAGTTAAACCGTCATGGTCAGCCCGGTTCTCTAGTTCAACTTCACGGTCAGCCTGCATCTCAGCCAGTTGTTGCTGGGTTAATTCTCCAGACAAGACTTTCTGTATGTTTTCCCGGTTGCGCCTTACCAGAAACTCCCGATGAGGGTTTGGTTTAGGAGGTTCATATTCAGGCGAATCTTGGCCCATATTTTCAGGATAACCCATAATAGCGTATTTTACAATGTTTACTCAATCTATTACAATCAACTCATGCTTTTTAGCAAATTAGCCCAGTATTTTGAAAAACTAGAACAGACTTCATCAAGACTTTCCTTAATAGATATTTTAGCTAGCCTTTTTAAGGAGGTTAAGGTAGAGGAGATAGCGGAAGTTTCTTATTTAATCCAGGGCAGGGTGGCCCCATTTTATGAACCAATTGAGATTGGGATGGCAGAAAAACATATAGCTTCATCAATTGCCCGAGCTTATGGAGTAGACAGGGAAGGGGTTTTAAAAGAGTATGGGCAAATTGGGGATTTGGGTTTGGTGGCTTCGCAACTAAGTGACGCAAAGCGTCATCCTGGAAGCCACGTAGTGGCTGATAGGATCTCTAAGAAAGATTCTATCGCTTCGCTCCAGAATGACAGAATGACAGTAAAGGAGGTATTTAAAACCTTAACTGAGATTGCTAGGATGACAGGTGAGGGGACAGTTGAGAAAAAAATCTCCACTTTAGCTGGACTTTTAAAAAGAGTAGATGGAATAGGAGCAAAGCACTTAGTTAGGATTCCTCTAGGCACTTCAAGATTAGGAATTGGAGACCCCACAATTTTAGATGGCTTTGCCCAGAGTAAATTGGGTGATAGGAAAAAAAGAACAGAGCTGGAAGGGGCTTACAATAGAACTTCTGATTTAGGTGTAATTGGGGAAATTTTATGGAAACAGGGCTTAAGTGGAGTCAAAAAGTTGGGAGTGACAGTAGGAAGACCAATTAGATCACAACTGGCTGAACGCTTACCAGACCCAAAAACTATTTTGGAAAAATTCGAAGGGAAAGCTCATATTCAGCCTAAATATGATGGATTTAGGGTTCAGGGGCATAAAGATGGAGACAAAATACGTTTATTCTCGCGTAACTTAGAAGAAACAACCCTAATGTTCCCTGATATCATTGAGGGAATAAGAAAACAAATTAAAGCTAAATCTATTATTTTTGATTCAGAAGCCCTGGCTTATAACCCTAATTCTGAGGAGTTTTTGCCTTTTCAGGAAACTACAAAAAGAAGAAGAAAATACGGCATAGAGGAAATGGCAAAGGTGTTGCCTCTTAAGGCATTTGTTTTTGACATTATGTATATAAATGGTAAATCTTTAATGGATGAGCCGCTGGAAAATCGTATAAAGTATCTGGTATCCAGTATAAAGGGAGATGAAACACTCATACCGCAACCAGGTGAAATAACAGATAGCCCAGAAAGAATGCAGGAGATTTTTGATGACTCATTATCTAAGGGACTGGAGGGGTTGATCGTAAAAAGGCCGGATAGTAAATATGAGGCAGGTGGAAGAAACTTTAACTGGGTAAAACTTAAAAAACACTCCTCAGGAGAGTTGCAGGATACAATAGATTGTGTGATTTTGGGATACATTTTTGGAAAGGGAAAAAGATCCAGCTTTGGCGCAGGGGCATTGCTCGTGGGTGTTTATGACAGCGACAAAGATGAATTTGTCACAGTTTCTAAAATAGGCACAGGTCTTACAGATGAAGAGTGGAGGGAAATAAAAGTTAAAAGTGAAAAGTTAAAAGTTAAAAATAAGCCTGCCAGAGTTAATTCTATTT
>CAZFZP010000029.1:6555-8625 GCA_964523515.1 uncultured Gammaproteobacteria bacterium | reverse complement strand
GAACTTCAATTGGAGCTAATATTCATGAGGCACAAAGTGCTTCATCAAAAAAAGATTTTATTCACTGTTCGACCATTGCCCTTAAAGAAGCCAGAGAAACTCTTTATTGGTTAACTGTAATTTTTGAAACAAAATTAGTATCTAATACTAACTTAGATTCCTTACTGAAAGAGAGTGACGAACTTGTAAGAATATTGTACTCAATTATTAAAAAGGCTAAACTAAATTCATCATTGATAATTGATCATTGATAATTCAAATGTCACATTTGCCCTTTACCATACTCGCATACTTTCTTAATGGTATTGCTGTAACTGTTGATAAGTTTTTGCTGGTTAAACACATCCCCAACCCTTTAATTTATATTTTTTATTACTCCCTGGTTAGCTGTGTCATACTTCTAGCAACCCCTTTTACTAAATTTCCAAGTTTTGAGGTTTTATTTTTAGCCTCAATTTCTACCCTTTTGTGGACAACTGGAGCTTATTTAATGTTCCGGGCCCTCCAGATTGGGCTTTTATCAAGGGTGATCCCAATAATTGGAACTTTAATCCCCCTTTTTCTGCTGATTGATTCATCAATAAATGGAACCATTAATTTAAATGAGACCTGGGCAGTTTTATTTTTTATTTTTGGGTTAATTTCTTTAACAATCTTTGACTGGAAGGGAAAAATTAGTCTTTCAGAGGTTGTCTTAGAAGTAGGATCTGCACTTTTTTTTGCAATTTCCTACATCATCTTAAGGCAGGCTTATCTTCAGGAGAATTTTTTAACTGTTTTTGTCTGGTCCAGGCCAATTTTAATCCCTGTTGGAATAATTATTTTATTGGTACCAAAGCTTAGAAGAATTGTTTTAGCCAAAGAGGGTCCCAGACTTAAATTTTTTTCAAAAGCAGGGGCTCTCTTTGCAATTGGCCAAGTAAGCGGAGGGACCTCTGAGCTTTTGTTAACTTTTTCTATATCTTTAGCAACACCAGCTTTGGTCAATTCACTTCAGGGAACCCAATACATTTTTCTTTTTATACTGTCACTTTTTCTTGCCAAAAAATTCCCTGAAATTTATAAAGAAAATCTTTCCAGGGTGGTGATAATTTTCAAAATTCTGGGAATATTTTGTATTGGAGCAGGACTTTACATTCTGGCTTATTCATCTTTTAGTCAAAAACCCAAACTTGGCATTACTTATTCTCCAAGATATGCGCTGGAATTAGGGCTTGACCCAAGGGAAAATTTTAACAAGGCTCTTGATGAGTTAAATATTAAACGCTTAAGGCTGCCCGTTTATTGGGATGAAGTTGAAAAAGTTGAGGGGGAGTACGATTTTTCTGAAGCAGATTATTATTTAAATGAGGCTCAAAAAAGAGGGGTAGAGGTAATTTTAGTTTTGGGCTATAAACAGCCAAGGTGGCCTGAGTGTTTTCCACCTTCCTGGACAAAAGGCTTAAGAGAAGACCAGCTTCAAAGCAATATTTTAAAACTTATAGATTCAGAAGTTAACCATTTTAAAAATTATTCAAATATTAAGGTCTGGCAAATTGAGAATGAACCATTTTTGGATTTTGGAGACTGCTCTGATAACCCACTTTCAAAACAGTTTGTTTCTAAAGAGGTTGAACTGGTCCGCGATTTAGATTCAAGGCCTATTTTAATTACTGACTCAGGGGAGTTAACTAATTGGGTAGACTCAATGAAAGCAGATGATATACATGGGATTTCACTTTACAGATCTGTCTGGAACCCACTTTTATATAATACTATCACCTATCCATTCCCGCCAATTTATTACAAAGTTAAAGCAGATATTGTTAAAAAAATAGTTGGAAGGCCTAACCAGGAAAGCATTGTGGCAGAACTGCAGACTGAACCCTGGGTTCCTGCCCAGGAAACTATTTCTTCCTGGGATGTTTTGGAACAATCCAGAGTTTATCCATCTAAAAATTTAGAAAAAAATGTGGAATTTGCAAAAAATACAGGTTTTAAAAGTTCATACCTTTGGGGAGTTGAGTGGTGGTATTTTATGAAAGAAAAGGGGCATCCTGAATATGTGGAGGAAGCAAAAAAGTTATTTGA
>CAZFZP010000029.1:2411-6455 GCA_964523515.1 uncultured Gammaproteobacteria bacterium | reverse complement strand
GGAATAATTGTCAAAAAATTCAGCAAATAGACTATATTCTCCCTCTTTCTTTTAAAACAGTTCTAGATTAAAATATCCATATTCTGCCCCGTGTTTTCCTACTTAGGGTGCCAGCCCAACTCTTTAGGTGAGGAATTATTTTTTTAGATTTATGCTTAATGGCCAGACGGAAAAATAAACTTAAAACCCAGCTAAACTTTTTGCTCCTCCCCATACTTTTTCTCGCCTGGATTTTGGTTAAACTTGGCCAAACTTTTTTAAAATTAATTAATTTACTCATTTCCTTTATAGCACTTATTGATTTTAAATTTTTCTTTAATGCTCTTTTAAATTTTACAAAATCTTTTAAATTCCAAAAAAAGAAGACAAAAAAAGCTAAAAAGAAAGCTCATATAAAAACTCCTGCACCAGGATGGAGCTTTTCCAAGACTTCCATATCTTTGACACTGCTTACTCTAACATTTGCAGCTTCACTCTATTTAGGCTTGCATTTAGTCCAGGATTTACCTACTCCAGCCAGCTTAAAAGAGTCACAGAGCCCGGTGACTACAGAATTTTACTCAAGGGATGGGACTTTAATTTACAGGCTTTATGAGGACAGAAACAGGACTCCTGTCAGTTTAGATAGCATTCCAGACCACTTAGTTAAGGCTACTATTGCCATGGAAGATAAAAATTTTTATGGGCATTTTGGAGTGGATGTGTTTGGAGTAGCCAGGGCACTGTGGAGCTATACCCAGACAGGGGAGGTCCAGGGTGGTTCAACTATTACCCAGCAGCTTATTAAAAATACCCTTTTAACTCCTGAAAGGACTGTTGAAAGAAAAGCAAAAGAGGTAGTTTTATCTTTATGGACTGAGAGGATTTACAGCAAGAAAGAGATTTTAGAGATGTATTTTAATGAAGTCCCTTATGGAGGACCTGCCTGGGGAATTGCTGCTGCTGCGCAGACTTATTTTAACAAAGATGTTAGGGAGTTAGATCTGGCAGAGAGTGCTTTTTTAGCAGGGCTTCCAGCCTCCCCCACCACTTATTCACCTTATGGCTCAAACCCGCAGATGGGGAAAGCAAGACAGAGGTCAGTATTAAGAAGAATGGTTGAGGAAAACTTTATCTCACAAGATGAAGCCCAGAGAGCTTATGATGAAACATTAAATATTAAAGCCCCCCTGGATGAAATTAAAGCTCCTCATTTTGTTATGTATGTTAAGAATTTACTATCCCAAAAGTATGGTGAAAGAAAAGTAGTAAGAGGAGGGCTGCGGGTTACAACTACAATAGACCTGGATATGCAAAAGAAGGCTGAAGAGATTGTAGAGAAAGAGATCAGCACTTTAGGTTATCTAAATGTCACAAATGGGGCAGCTATGGTGACTGATGCAAAAACTGGACATATTTTAGCTATGGTTGGTAGCAAAAATTATTGGGACCCAAAATTTGGCAATTTTAATGTGGCTACAGCATTAAGACAGCCTGGATCTTCCATTAAACCTGTAACTTATACCACAGCTTTTATGAAGGGATATACACCTGGAAATATACTTTTAGATACACCTGTAACTTTCAGAAATGCCTGGGAGAGCTACTCACCTGTAAACTATGATGGAAAATACCATGGTCCAGTTTCTATCAGGACTGCATTGGGCAGTTCTTATAATGTGCCTGCAGTTAAGATGCTTTCTATAGTGGGGATTGCTGATATGGTCAAGGTGGCCAAAGACATGGGGATTTCTACCTTTGAGGACTCTTCCAGGTTTGGGCTATCTTTAACTTTGGGAGGTGGGGATGTCAGGCTAATTGACATGATGACAGTTTATGGGACTTTGAGTCAGATGGGGGTAAGGTATGATGCCCAGCCAATTTTAAAATTAACTGATTATACAGGCAAAGTTTTGGAGGATAATACTGCACCTTTGGGAAAAAGGGTAATTCCAGCTGGTGTAGCTTACATGGTAAGCAGCATTTTAGCTGACAACAAAGCCAGGACTCCTGCATTTGGGAGCAGTTCCCTTTTAAATATTTCAGGACATATTGTGGCTGCAAAAACTGGTACTACTGATTCCAAGAGGGATAACTGGACCTTTGGGTATACTCCGGAGCTGGTGGTGGGGGTTTGGGTTGGAAATAATGATAACTCCCCTATGAATCCTGCCCTAACCTCTGGAGTGACTGGAGCTGCACCAATCTGGAATAAGATCACCACCCAGGTTCTAAAAGACAAGCAGAATTTAGCTTTTGAAAGGCCTGCAGAGGTGACAGAGCTTTCTGTTGATGGGAATAAGGATTTTGCATTAAAAGGGGTTTCTACAAAATCTATAGTGGGGCTTGGCAGAAGAAGAGTAAGAGATGAAAAAGAAAACCTGGAAAAAGAAGTGATTACTTTTACAGACCCATTTTCAACATTCCAGTCAGACCAAACAGGACAAATCCAGATTGTCCCCCCAAACCCTTAAATTCTTACACAAAAATTAATTATTTGGAGTAAAATAACCACTATGTCAGAAAGAGAAGGCGGTCCAGGTTTACCTGAAAAAGCAGTCAGATATCCTTTATCAATCTTACTTTTTGCTGCTTCTATGATTGAACTTGTTCATTTAAATGTTGTAGTTGCAGCTGTAGAAGGTATCCTTGGGTATGTTGCCTGGCCAAAATCTCCAAAATCCCAATCTGCTTAACCTTTACATTAATTCTATCAATCCTGAATTGATCTAATTAGTTTTACCTAGCTGGACTGTAAAAAATGGGATATATCTTTGCTCCAGTAAAATCTCAAGGTCATGTCTAACTCCTGCTAAAGTCTGAAGGTAACCACCTGCTACTCTGGATTGAGCATAGAAGTTTAAACTATCTGCCAGGGTTAATTCCTGATAAGAAGCCAGGTCTTTAGTTCTATAAGATCTTAGAGTAATTTCAAATTTCCCCTCATCACTGGCTAGAGTAGATAAAAGCTGACCTTTTTGGGTATAAAAGTAAACAATACTGTCTCTGGATGGAGTTCTCTGACCAGTCACCAAGGAGCCTTTATAACTTCTAGAGGGCGGTGCATCTTTTGAAAGTGAGGGGGCTGTTTTAGATTTATAGACTGATGAGTCATTGTTAATCTTAAAGTAATATTCTGTGTTAGGCTCAAGATTGATTTAGATGAAATTTTAAAGCAAAAACCGCTTGCACTGGTGGTAGAAAGAATTGGAGACAAGTCTTTAGATACTGTTTCCTGTGGAGAAATTAATTAATTCAGTTTTATCTTCAGACTAATATCTTTATTTTAGGATAACCCAGCCTCTTAGATCTTTTTTAGTAAACTTTATGGGTGAAGTAATGAATTGTTCAACATTGGAGATAAAAATAATTGTGGCATACTTTGCATTTTGGTGTATTTTAAAAAATTTATCATCTTCTTCCAAAGATCCCAAAGATAATTTTTTTCCATAAACTTTTTTAATATTATCCCAGTCTGAGGCTTCCAAGCCTTCTATATATATTACTTTTTTTACTACAAACTGCCCTACTATATCTTCTCCTGGAGGTTTTAAATAAACTATATCCCCTATGCTGACTGTTCCAAAGGGGGAAATCCTTTTTTGGGAAAATCTGGTTTCTATAGTTTTTTTGCCTGAAAAGACCTGTTTTATAGCAGAGTTTGATAAAATAGCAATGTGTTTCATTTCTGGCTGGATTATACTATGAATATTAAGGATGTAACAGCTTTTTAGCTGCCCTTTGCCAAAGTGGAGCTTTTTGTCCAACTAGCATTTCTAAGTCTACATTTTTACCTGTTCTTAATTGAAAAATGTAGACTGCGAGTGTACTTTTGGTCCCATCTATAAAATCAGATAGAGGTGCATTTGGATATTTACTGCCTGGAACAACAAATGCCGGTTTTGGAATAATTCCAAGATGCAGCTTCCTAATTATATCTTCTATATAATTTGCATAATCACTATTGGCTTCTCTAAAAAAGTCTGGATTAGATTCATAATTTGCGGCTGCATAAGCAATAGACAAATCCTGACCATTATCTGTTAAACCGCCTGTCCATAAACT
>CAZFZP010000029.1:0-2311 GCA_964523515.1 uncultured Gammaproteobacteria bacterium | reverse complement strand
AAATGCAAATTTCACTTTTACATTAATCCTATTCCCTGCAATGGGCTGATTTTAGAAAATGCCCAGGGTGAGATTGTACTTATAAGAAGAAAGTATGATCCTGGTAAAGGGATGCTTGATGTCCCTGGCGGGTTTGTGGATATTGATGAAAATTTTGATCAGTCACTGGTTAGGGAAATAAAAGAAGAACTTGGGTTTGAATTAAAAGATTTTAAGTATTTAGGTTCATATAAAGGCAGGTATTTATTCCAGGGTATAAATTATTACACTGTTTGTGCAACATATACAGCTAAAGTATTAAAAGAGGAATTCCAGGCTTTAGATGATGTAGGTGAGATTGTGAAGTTTAAACCAAATGAAATTCCTATGGAAGAAATTGCGTTTCAGGCAGTCAAAGATGCACTTAGTGACTATTTAAAGAAGAAATAATATAATAGGGAAACTTCTCGAGTCGCTGCGCTCCCTCGAAGAATATTGTTCGAGCGTAGTCGAGAACTACAAATATATGAAAATAGTTGACTTTTTATCCGAAGTTAGGGTAGAATTACTAAAGGTTGTTTGGCCCAGCCGGGAACAAACAATCAGGCTTACAGTTATGGTAATTCTAGTTACCCTGATTGTAGGCTTTTTTTTGGGCGGAATAGACTTTTTATTAACAAAGCTTGATGCTCTAATTTATGTCAGATGATCAAAACCAGTTAAATCAGAACAACTCAGAAGACTCTGATAAATCAGAGGGTCAGATAGTCAGTGAGCCAGAAGTAACAGGGGAGCCGGAAGATTCGAATGAGTCGGAAGAGTCGAAGGTGAGCGAAGCTCCGGCTGACGCAGTAGAAGAAACTCCTGTTGCTGCGGAAGAATTTGTTGCACCTGAAAGTGCAGATCAGGCAGTAGAAAATGTCGAAGGAAATGCTGCAGAAGATGTTGCTGATTCTGTCATTCCGAGCCACAGCGAGGAATCTCAAGATTCAAAAGAAGAGATCCTGAATCAAGTTCAGGATGACGGCGTTGAGGCTACACCTCAAGAAAGTGATGATAAGAGTGGTCAGAATGACAATTTAGAAGCAGAGAGTGAAGGGTCTACCGCTGACAGTCTACAGTCTACCGAAGATGCAGAAGTCGGTAGTCAGAAGACGGAAGACAATACAGAAGATGAAGAACCTGCTCCGCTTCCCCCAGCTGAGGCCCAGAAGGGCAAATGGTATGTGGTGCACACCTTTGCAGGACATGAGAACAAAGTAAAAGCTGCTTTAACCCAAAGAATTGATGCAGAACATTTAGAAAACAAAATTTTCCAGATTCTGGTTCCTACTCAAGATAAAATTGAGATCAGGGCAGGTAAAAAAGAGACTGTAAAAGAGAAAATTTTCCCGGGATATATCTTAGTTTTAATGGAACTTGATGATATATCATGGCTTGCTGTCAGGACAACTCCAGGGGTGACCTCATTTGTGGGAATGGGTAATAAACCAACCCCTGTTTCTAATGCAGAGATAGCTTCTATAATTAAATTTACAACCCAGGGAGCAGCACCAACTTTTAAAGATGTCTTTATGGTTGATGATACTGTAAAAATTATTGATGGCCCATTTGCAGAGTTTATAGGTAAAGTAGATAGTGTTGATAAAGAAAAAGGCAGGGTCAGGGTTTTGGTTTCTATCTTTGGCAGAGAAACTCCAGTTGAACTAGACTTTTTACAAGTACAGAAGCTATAATTCACACCTATGGCAGCTAAGAAAATTAAAACATATATTAAATTAACAATTCCAGCTGGGACAGCTACTGCAGCTCCTCCAGTGGGTACAGCTTTGGGCCCTCATGGCCTGCCTATTATGGACTTTGTTAAAGCTTTTAATGAGAAAACTAAAGATAAAATGGGCAATGTTTTGCCTGTAGTTATCACAGTTTATGAGGACAGGACATTTTCATTTATTACCAAAGAACCCCCCATTGCTGAAATGATCAAAAAGGCCTTAAATTTAGAAAAAGGGGCTGGAAAAGCAGGGCATGAGACTGCAGGGACTTTGAGCAAAAAACAGGTTGAGGATATTGCTTCTGCAAAGCTTCCTGATTTAAATACTAAAAATGTAGCTCAGGCTTCTAAAATAGTTGCTGGTGTAGCCAGAAGCATGGGTGTAAAAGTGGCGGCTAACTAAATTTTCTAATTGACTTCATAATCAATCTTCATTTATTCTTAAGTTAATGCCTAAATTAGGACAAACAGGGGTCGCGCACATAGCTCTAATTATTCTCCTTCTGGCAGGGATTATTTTAGGTGTATTTCTTGTTAGCCAAAGAACAAATATTCTCC
>CAZFZP010000028.1:997-8896 GCA_964523515.1 uncultured Gammaproteobacteria bacterium | reverse complement strand
TTGGCAGTGGGGTGATTAAAGAATCTTCCTCCTCTGCCATTATTAAGACTACTTCTGTTAAATCTGATTCCAGAATCTTTATCACTGCCACCCAAAACACTAACTATAAACTTTCTGTAAGTGATAAAAAGATAGGTGAACAGTTTACTGTTTCTATCCTCAAAGAATCTGACAAAGATATTACCTTTGACTGGTTCATAATTAACGAATCACCTTAACGGGAGTTGTTAAGTTTTTTTCTTACCTATTAATCCTTCAAATTCAGCTGTATCTAGGGTTTCTTTTTCCAGTAAGGCCTTGGCTACTTTATCCAGTTTAGCTTTATTACTTTTTAAAATACCTTGGGCCTGTTTGTAAGCTACATCTATAATTTTATTAATTTCTGCATCAATTTTAGCCTGCATGACCTCTGAAACCTGATTACCTTCCTCTCCCCCCCTATTCCAGATTCCAAACATAGCCCGGGGCTTAATATTAATCGGTCCCAGAGAGGACATGCCATATTCTGTTACCATATCGCGGGCTATTGAGGTCGCCACCTCTAAATCATTGGCTGCCCCGGTTGAAACATCTTTTAAAACCAACTCCTCAGATGCCCTACCGCCTAAAGCAGTAGCTATTTGTTCCAGTAACCTGGATTTAGTTTCATTAGACCGATCCTCAGTCGGAGGAAACATAGTATGGCCGCCAGTTAAACCTCTGGCTACTATAGAAATCCGGTGAACCGGATCAACATGAGGCAACATATGGCCTACCACAGCATGCCCTGCCTCATGATAGGCGGTTAACTTCCGGTCTGCTTCTGTCTGCATTCTTTTTCTTTGGGGGCCAAGTTTTACTTTAGTGGCAGCTTCTTCTAAATCATGCGGTTCAATAGTTTTTTTACCATCACGGGCTGCCAAAATGGCCGCTTCATTTAACATATTAGCTAAATCTGCACCGGAAAATCCCACTGTCCTCCTGGCAATTCTTTCTATGTCTACCTCTTTGGTAAAAGGTTTACCTTTCATATGCAACTCTATAATCGCTTTTCTCTCTTCTAAATCCGGTAAATTTAAAACTACCCTTCTATCAAACCTACCAGGCCTAATCAAAGCAGGATCAAGCAAATCCGGCCTGTTAGTTGCCCCAACTATTATCACACTCTCATTTGGGGCAAATCCATCCATCTCTACTAAAATCTGATTTAAAGTTTGTTCCCGCTCGTCATGTCCACCAGAAAAACCCATCCCCCGCATCCGGCCAATAGATTCAATTTCATCAATGAAGATGATCGCCGGTGCACTCTTTTTTGCTTGGGCAAACATATCTCTGACTCTGGCAGCTCCTACTCCCACCAGCATTTCCATAAATTCAGATCCGGCGATAGAAAAAAATGGTACTCCTGCTTCCCCGGCCAAAGCTTTCGATAAAAGCGTTTTGCCGCATCCAGGCGGGCCTACCAAAAGCACACCTTTGGGAATTCTGGCTCCAATAGCAGAATATTTCTGGGGGTTTTTTAAAAAATCTACCACTTCTTCCAGTTCTTTTTTGGCTTCAACTGCCCCGGCTACATCTGTAAATTTAATTTGTGGGGCATCTTTAGAAAAAAGTTTAGCTTTACTTTGGGCAAAAGAAAAAATCCCCTGGCCGGCTTCCCGGGCTTGCCTAAAGAGTAAAAAGAAAAATATAACCATCACTGCAATCGGTAAAATTGCCCCTAAAATCCCGAGCCATGCCTCCCTAATAGAAGTATCTTTTATTTCAATGGCAACAGATTTAGGGTCAACTTCACTGGATTCTAAAATTTTATAAATAGACTCTCCTTCCTCTTTCCTAGAGGCCAACTTTTCATCAGAATCCTTCAGATCTGCTGTTATTTTATCTCCCTCTAAGGAGATTTTTTCTACTTTACCAGATTTAACATCATTTATAATTTGAGAAATGGGTACCTCCAGGCCCTGGGTAGGACTGCCGGAGGCCTGATAAAAAAAGATTAAAGCGGCTATGGCCACTAAAAGATACACAGCAGCTCCTTTGAGAATGGACATGAGTCTACCATTAAGTTTTCTTTTACCATTTGCCATAGGGCAAATATTAACACAAATTAGCGGATTTTGGTACCTGCAGGAACTTTACCAGACACCTCTTCTGCTTCTAAAACAGTCCCCACCCTAAGTTCTACTTTTGCAAAATCATCGATGGTTATCATAAATCTAATCCTAATACATTTTTTAAAGATTGTTCAACCTGATCCATTTTTGTTTTAGAAATTCTACTAACTTTTTTAAGTAACCTATCCTTATCTACTGAGAGAATTTGATTAACAACTAAAACAGACTCTTTGTTCAATCCTTTTTGGTCGACGAATTTAACAACATCTGGTCCTATAAATTTTGGAACAATCGAGCTAAAAGGAATTACAATTACTATTGGATAAATTCCGTTTATTTGATCATTGGAAATAATTAGTACGGGTCGTTTTTTGTGGATCTCCCGCCCAAAGGATGGGTTGAGATTTGCAATAAAAATTTGCCCTCGCTTAGGGTATTCTTTCAAAAGCCTCCGCATCAACATATTTAAAATCTTCTCTAATCTCTTTAATTATGTCCTCTTGTGCTTTTAGGCTTTTTATCCATTCTTTTTTAAGGTTTTTCTTTTTGCCAATCTTTTCTTTAACAGCCTCCGCTATAAACTTACTGCGTTTCCCAGAAGGAACGCTTCTGTTAAAATCCCTTATTAAATCATCCGGTAGAGTAATATTAATCCTTTGCATACACACTAATTATACACACTAATTTTCTAATTTGTCAATTAAAGTAATCTAATTTCATAGCTTTTTTGACTTCTGTTAGGGTTTTTTGGGCTTCTTGACGCGCTTTTGCAGTTCCCTCTTTTAAGATCCATTCAACCAGCTCGGGCTGTTTTTCAAATTCAGCTCTTCTTTTCCTAATTGGATCCAGGAAATTATTTAAAACTTTAACCAGGTACTTTTTTACCTCAATATCTCCTACTTGGCCTTTTGTATAAAGTAATTTGTAATTGGTAATTTGTAATTTATCATTATCAGAACCAAAAGCATCCAAATATATAAACACAGGATTTCCTTCCACAGTTCCAGGGTCTGTTGGATGAATCCTTTTTGGATCTGTATACATACTCATTACTTTTTTCTCCACTTCCTCAGAAGAATCTGTTAGAAAAATAGCATTATTTAAACTCTTTCCCATCTTCCCTTGCCCATCAGTTCCTACTAAAGTCGGCACCTCTCCTATTACAGGCTCAGGAATAGGAAAAACTTTTCCATACTGTTTATTAAACTTAATTGCCATATCCCTGGCAAATTCTACATGGGCTTTTTGGTCTTTACCAACAGGCACAAGATTTGCTCTAGGAAGTAAAATATCAGCTGCCATTAGAACCGGATAGGAATAAAGGCCTAAAGTATCTTGTGCTCCTTGGTCTAGCTTCTCTTTTAAGGCCGGCTGACGCTCCAAAACCGCCCGAGAAGTTAAGGTACTGAGGATATATGCTAGCTCTGTAGTTCCCTCAAGTTGGGACTGCAAGACAAAAGTCACTTTTTTAGGATCAAGGCCAACAGATAAATAACCTAGCATCAAACCTTTGATATTTTTTTCTAAATCAGTGGTTTTATCGAAGTGTGTAGTCAGAGCATGTAAATCTGCAACTAATATAAAAGTCTCATATTCATCCTGCAGCTTAACCCTATTTGCCAGTGACCCCACATAGTTTCCTAAATGAAAACTATCACTTGTTGGCCGATCCCCTGTTAATATCCTTTTCATAATTTTGATCTCCTTAAATTCTCCTGTAGTTTCTCCATCATCCACATTCTGACTAGAGTGGACAAATTTAAACCTCGGCTTCTAGCTAATTTATCTAATTGCTCCTTAATTTCCTTCTGTACCCTCAATATAACGGTTTCATCTCTAGGCTTATTAAGCTCAAAAACAATATCTATATCTTCTGTCTCATCCTCAAAATCGGTAATATCGTGTGTATCCCAAAAACGGGCTTCTTCTTCATAAGTCTTGAATTTAGGAATTCTACTTTTTTTCTTCAATCTCATATACCCTTCTCCTTTCTTTTCTACTGGCATCTCTGGCTGTAACTACATAATATTTACCCAAACCTTTACGCCTCAAGATTATAGTTATTAATCTATTTCCACTTCTACCTGTAGCCAGATATTTTCCACCATAAGTGCGTCTGTGATAAATTATCTCTTGCGCTTCTTCAACTTCTTCCTGAGACATCTTATGCTTTTTAATATGCTCAAGATTTATCTGATCCCAAACCAATTCTTTAACAACAATTCTAGTCATATTGTATTACACTGTTATACAAAAGTCAAGAAGATTAATATCCTCTTTATAATTCCTAGTTTACCATAACCTTCATAATCTTAAATTGGATATTCTTAAGCTCTTCAATTGAGGCTTCTACTGTCTTGGCTAGCCTTAGTAAGTGGTAGTCCTTCTGAAATCAATATCCTCTACTGAGATATTTTTGACTTTGGTATCTAATTGATATATAACCCGTAGTTCCCCTACTCTCAATCTATAACTTTTCTCAGTCCCTGCTAATTTCTTGATATCTAATCCTGTTTGAAATGGGTTATATCCTAATCTTTTTAATCCTTTTAAGATCTTTTGTTGCAGTTTTTGAGGTAATTTGGCAAAATGTTTTTCTGCTTTGGGGCGGATAATTAAACTATACATTAAAAATTAAGCTGGTATTTTTGTGCCAGTTTCTTCAGGCTAATCCCACCTTTTTGAGGATTGTCTTCGAACTCTTTAGCCTCTTGAATATCAAGATAATCCTCCAGCATCTCAGCCATATTAGAATATTCATCAATCGAAAGCATAACCGCCATAGGTTTGCTGTGATGAAATATAATAGTGGGGCCAGAGACCTTAGTTTGGCGCAAAAGTTCTAAAGTCTTCTCCCTTAAATCTGTCACTGTTTTGATATTCTTTTCAGTCGGTATTATCATACTTAGATTTTCCTAAGATTATTCTAAGCTTTTCCTAAGGTTTTGTCAATATCTTGTGGGGAAAACCTAAATTGCTCTGCTATCCCACCATTAATGATAGTTTCAGGACTAGCAATAACTGTCCTTTTTCTATTAGGAGATAACACCACTCTTCCATCCTCAGCCACCACCTTAACTGTTAAAACTACTAGCCTATTTGATCTAGTATCAACAGCAAAAACTTCTTGTCCAGGAGTAATTGATTGTTCTTTTTCAGCCATATATTTTTTCCAAAAAAATGAACCCCGGAGGGTATCTAGCTTGATTACTCTTTTATTGTAAGCACAGATTATTCAAAAATCAATGGGTAAATTAGGCTCGATTCTGGAAAATGATTTGTTTATATGCCGGGCCATGTAGAGATTTACCCCTATAAGAGGTAAGGAATGTATCTGAGTGTTCTATGCCTTTTTCTTTTAAACGTCTCATTACCATGGGAAGCTGGACTTCTTCTATTCCAACCTGATAATTTTCTCTTGTACCATTACATTGCCTAAAAAGACCTTCCATCTGATCTTTATCCTCAACAGGCACAAAATTAAGTTCTTTTGAGGTTACTGTAGATAGCATCGCGTCAGCATCAACCCCAATCGTAATCCAAGCTTCTGGATTATGATTTGCAGCTTCTTGAAATAATCTGACTCCTAGCCCCTCCCCTCTGTGTGTGGGGCTAACTGCAATATCAGTTATTCTGTGGTTATCAAAATTAAAGGAAGCGACTAATTCTTCTCCATCTCTTACTGTTAAAAGCTCTGTGCTATTTTTCATTACTACATTTCTAAAGTGATCCTCACTCACCCATCTATCCCCATATCCATCTTTAAAGAATGCAATAAATTCTTTTAACTGTTCCTCGGTAATTTGTTCTTTGGGGAAAACTTGAACTTTAAGGTTTGTTATCATATCTTCTTCATCTCTTCTCACTTGAGTTTCTGTCATTATACAATACTACCATATTACATAATAGTAGCAGGGGTGGGGATTGAACCCACGACCGCAGCGTTATGAGTGCTGTGCTCTACCACTGAGCTACCCTGCCGTAAGCACAATTTTACCAAATATCGGGATTTAATGCATTAGGAGCGTTCAATGATAAGTGCCGCATTTTTCGCATCTGCACTGGCGCACCGGCAAATAGCAGCTTGTAGTTTTAAAAATCCTATAGCATTCTCTAAAATATCTCTGTCAACTTGTTGGCCTTGTATTAAAGCCTGGGCAGCCGCCTCTACTCCGCTTAAAAAAACAAGGGAATTTGTTACCCGGGTTTCCAACTGATCTGGATGAGTAAGACAGATTAACCGCCTGCCAATTCCTGCATCACTAAAATCAAGCTCATCATCTGTATCTGGACTTTCTTCTAAAGCTGTCAGGCACTTTCTAATATACCCTGCAAATTCTAAAGTATCACCTAGATTCACGGCTTCAGGTCTTAGATTTAAAATACCTACCCTACTCATAGTCACCACTGCACTATCACCTAAATCTCCAATTCTCCTTAAATCTGAGCTACTTACCTTTAACTGATTCACTTGGCTTTCTTGCTCGAGAGTCATCAGTAACCAGCATAACCAAACTACTCTAAAACTGTCAAGTTGAACCGGACTTAGTAGACAAATACTATTATTTAAGGTAACATCTGTGGCTAATGAGGGAAAGATTTAAGAAATTAACTCCAAGGGTTGGGTTAATGTTATTGAATTCAAACCTGGGATAAGTCTACTTTTTCTACGAAAAAGATCTTGCCCCCTTAATTCTCACCTTGTTCGAGTTGCGGGGGTAGGAATTGAACCTACTACCTGGAGATTATGAGCCTCCCGTGCAACCGGTACACTTCCCCGCTCTGGTATTTTAATTCTCCTGGGGGTATAAGTCAATTTAAATTAATTAAGGAACAACTTTAGCCAGCCTTGCCAATTAGGTAACCTTAATTCTTCTAGTTTTTTAGAAGCTCCCAATATAGCATCAATTTTTTCCTGAGGGATCACTACAATAGTCTCCCCTTCTTTGGCCAAACCTAATTTATCCCTGGCCTGTTTTTCTATAAACTCTGGTGATTTAACCTCTAACAGCTTTTTTTTCAGTTCCTGATTTTTAATTTCTAAAGTATGCAATCTTTCTGCTGACTCCTCCAGCCTATCACCCACTTTTAAGGCATCAAAAATCTGGCCTATTAGGTTATAGGATACTAAAATGATTACCAAAGTGGCGGCCAAAAATATAAATTTTCTTATTGTGAACATATTCTTTTACTTGACATTAATACCCCATAACATTAAAATACATGTTATGATAACTTTAAATGATGCACATCAGCAATTTATTGGGCACTTAAAGGGCAAATCACGTTCCTCTGCTACCATCTTAGCGTATGGTAAGGATATAGAGCAACTGATTGATTATTTAAAAGGTTTGGGCAGAAATTCTGCTGATGAAGCTAGCTTAGAAGACTTACAAGCTTTTATGGATAAATTAGCCAAGGAAGATTATACAGCTAAATCTATCTCCAGAAAGACTAATTCTACTAAAACCTTTTTTAAATTCTTAAAATCCTCCGGGTTTATTATAGATGATCCTGCTGTAGGGCTAGAACATCCTAGATTTGAAACTAAACCACCTAGAATTTTATCTAAAACTGAATACCGGGCCCTACGGGATGCAGCCCGGGGAGATTTACGGATGTTTGCGGTGATTGAACTGCTTTTGCAAACTGGTATCAGGATTGGAGAATTAGCAAAACTGAGAGTGGAAGATCTAATTTTTAGTGAAAACCCGACCCTGCATGTGCCGCCATTTGAAGATACCCGGGAGCGGATCATACCTTTAAATAAACCTGCTCCCCAAGCTGTTCAAAAATATTTGGAAAT
>CAZFZP010000028.1:0-987 GCA_964523515.1 uncultured Gammaproteobacteria bacterium | reverse complement strand
CAGGCCTAAAACTCCAAACCATGCTTTATTTATTACTAAAACCGGCAAACCACTGTTGATTAGAAATATCCGGACTGCAATTGACAGATACTTCAGGATTGCCGGCATCAAAGGGGCCAAGGTTAATGATTTAAGGCATACCTGGGTGGCAGAGCAGTTACAATCTGGGGTATCTTTAGTGACAGTTTCTAAACTAGCTGGACATAAAAGGCTTTCTACTACAGAAAAATACCTGCAATTTATCTCTGGTCAAAACGGAGAAGGCAAAGTAAAATTAGAAGAACTCTAAATGTAGGCCCGGAAGGAATCGAACCCTCGTGAGTTGTGTATAAGACAACCGTTCTACCATTGAACTACGGGCCTGTGAAGCCAATTATACCAAAGCTCTACTCCCAGTGTCATCCTGAACGTAGTGAAGGATCTCTAGATTAATCTGAGATTCTTCGGGCTTTGCCCTCAGAATGACAGACGAGAAGGTCGGAATGACAAAATAAATTTTATAGATTGGATCTTTGGATTAATTCTGCTTCTACCTGAGTAACATCCCGACCATATTTTAGCCTAGATAACTCCCTAATAGCCTGGCCTACTTGTGAGTTAATCATCGACTTCCATTTCTGAATGTCTTTGGTGGTATCTAAAGAAAACGAGGGAACCGGCTCACCATAAACTATGGTTTTAATATAGGCATGAAACCGGTCCACATTCACCAAATCATTTTCTGAAAATGTGGGAGCAAACTCATGTTGCAAATAATTGGCATCTGTCACTCCAACCCTAAAAGAGGTTAAAGTCCCCACATTACCAAAAACCGCATTTTTTAAGTCCTCATCTATTTGCCCGATAAACTGATTGGCCACCACTAAATTTAACCGGTATTTCCTGGCCTCAGATAAAATAACTGCAAAATCAGAAGTGGCAAAGTTTTGAAACTCATCCACATAAAGATAAAAATCCCGCCGTTTTTCCACCGGTATATCCGCCCGG
>CAZFZP010000027.1:6594-9833 GCA_964523515.1 uncultured Gammaproteobacteria bacterium | reverse complement strand
AAAGATAAAAACCCCGCCGTTTTTCCACCGGTATATCCGCCCGGGACATAGCTGCAGCCAAAATCTTCGGGACTAAAATAAGCCCTAAGAAATTAGAATTTTCCTCACCAATTCTACCTTTTGAGAGATTAACAATTAAAATCTTACCTTCATCCATAATTTTTCTCAAATTAAAAGAAGACTGAGACTGACCAATAATATTTCTGATCATCTTATTGGTTACAAACCGGCCGAATTTAGAGACTGTGTAATCCAAGACCTCTGATTTATGGAAGTCAGAGGTTTGGGCAATCTGATCTGTCCAGTAACGCCTTACCACTGGATCTTGTACTAGCGGTAATAACTCTTGCACAAAAGCGGCATCTGTCATTACTCTAACTACCTCTAAAAAAGTACTGCCTGGCTTACTCATCACTGTTAACATGGCATTCCTCACTCCGTGTTCAAACCGGGGCCCAATAATACCGGTTTTATTAGGATCAAACAACTTATACATCAACCCAATAATAGAAGCTACCACAAAATGTTTTTGTTCTTCACTGTCAGCTTCTAACATATTCATCCCAAAAGCGCGTTCTGAATCTGAAGGGTCAAAATAAATCACATCTTCTGCTCTTTGTGGTGGGATAAGTTGTAACATTTCTTCTGCCGCATCACCGTGCGGATCAATAAAACAAAGTCCCTTACCGGCATAAATATCCTGCAACATCAAAGATTTTAAAAACTCAGTTTTGCCAGTGCCGGTTCTCCCAATCACATACATATGCCTTTGCCGGTCCTCGTCAGATAAATAAACCGGCCTAATTGTCCCTCTGAAAATTGACCTACCCAGGTAAAGCCCGGAGGTGGGGATTTTATCCGGGGCTGGAGCGCGTTTGGAAGCCAACCAGGAGATATGCGGAGTTTGGACTGATTTACTGGGAAAGTGGAAAATAGAAGATAGCTCATCCGGGGTTAAAACTGAAACTTTGGAAAATCTGGGTAAAAAGCGGTAGATAAAATCTGTCATAAACCCCTTCTCAGACCTGATTTTCATCCCGGAAAAACCATTATAAGGACCGGAGAATTGTTCAAAAGCAGACCTGATATTAGATAAATGGGCTTTGGCAGTATCTGAGCTGCTGGATGAGACTACAATCCGAATGATCGTATCAAATGAGGCCTTAGATAATTTATTCTCAACTGCTTCAATTTGTTTGGCATCCGGAGGAGGTTTGGGAGCATCAGGTTTACCTGGATCCTTTTCTTTTTTTAACCATTTTTTACCAATATCTTTCCATTTAGAGTTGTTAGGAGCAATAATCATCTGGACAGCTGCCCCTTCCCCTGGCTGCATTTTGGCTAAAGCTGAAGTTAAGGCTGATAATGGATCTGTTGGCAGATCCCCGTAAGTTTTAATTGGGAAATGATCAGCTGCTCTTAACTTAAGGGCAACATAAGCTGTTTTGCCACTCTCAGAAAATATATTATATTCCGGCACTTCTTTAATCTCAGCATCAGGATAAGCTCCATTAATTTGTTTTTCTACTAAATCCTGGTGAGTGCGGTGACAGGAAAGATAAAATCTGATTGATTCATGTAAGGCGACTATTTCAAACGACAGTTGCGGTTGAGGTGTAAATTGAGAAAACCAACCTCCGGATTTTTTTAAAGAGGCAAATGTGGCAAAAAGTTGTTCTGCCGCATCTATTTTGATTTCATTATCCCGGGGAACAGTAATTTGAAGTAGTACATACTGCAGCGAGGTTTTTTCCCGGTCCTTAAATTTAATCCAACCTACTATAAATTTCCACAGATATACCCCTAACCCCAAGGAGATTAAACCTAAACCCAAAATAGCTATTAAGATAATAATTAAGCCCACAATATCCGGGCCGTTTTGTTGTGTTACTTCCATTATGCAGCTTCCTCTTGTTTATTTCTAAATAGATCTAGAATTCTACCCTTTAATAAACCCCGTTCCTCATTGTTATTGTCGGTTACCTGTTGCTGGGGCTTACCAGTGACGGCAGTTTCCAGATCACCCACATAACTACCCAGAGCTTCTGCTGCTTCTCCTACAAATTCCAATGGTGTATCTGCATTAACAGGAGCTACAGTTTCTATGCCTGGATTGTCTTTTTTGACAAATTCAAGGATTTTATCTCTCTGTTCACTTTCTTCTTGGGCAATATTTATCATATATGTATTATACTATGGCCAATACAATGATAAAATGCAATTGAGGATTATACGGATTAAATCAGAAGACAGACAAGTAAAAAGTCTGATATTGAAAAAACCAACTGGATTTACCTTCTATCCCGGCCAATATTTAGATATTAGCTTACAAAAAAATACCCGAGCCTTCTCTATCTCCACCTCCCCAACAGAAGATTTTTTAATGATTACTACAAAAAAGGGGATCAGTTTATTTAAAAAACATTTATTCTCTTTAAAACCTGGGAATCTTATCAAATCTTCTCATCCTGCCGGCACTTTTATCTTGGATGAGATGTCTCCGGCTGTTTTTATAGCCGGAGGAATTGGGATTACCCCTTTTAGATCTATGGTTAAATATGCTGTTGATAATAAACTCAAGACTCCTATAACCCTGATCTTCTCTAATTCAAATGAAAATTTTCTATTTAAAGACGAGCTAGACTTGTGGCAAAAAAGTCTCCCAAAACTAAAGATCATTTACCACAATTCCATCGAAAAGGGTCGCCTCACAAAACTATACCCTATACCCTATACCCTATACCCTATTTATTACCTGGCTGGTTCTCACTCCTTTGTAAATGCTATGGAAAAAATCCTGCTGGAGATGGGGATAGATCAAACAAATATCAGATATGACCGCTTTGATGGTTATCACTAATACCAAACTACTTTTCCAATAATTTCACTCTTTCTAATCCAGCCAAAATTTCTGCTGTCTGTACTTTCCTTTTCATTATCTCCAACGACAAAGTATCTACGGCCGTTAGTACTTTGAATTCGCTTGACCATTTCTTTTCCATTAACTTTTATAGCCACTAAATCCCCTATTTTTGGATTCAAAAACCAATACCAAACCAATACATCCTGACCGGATTTTAAAGTTGGCAACATAGAATTTCCGTGGACAGTAAAACGCCTCAGAGGAAAAGTCACTTTTTAGTCTGATTAAATATCTCAGCAATTTTGTCAACTGATGCTATCAGCTCATTAGCTTTGACTTCATCTACTGCTCTTTTATTATCACTACATAATTTAGT
>CAZFZP010000027.1:0-6584 GCA_964523515.1 uncultured Gammaproteobacteria bacterium | reverse complement strand
TTGAAAATATCTGCAATTTTATCAACAGCTGCTATTAATTCTCTAGCTTTATCCTCATCTATATGCCTTTTGTTCTCAGAACAGAGCTTGGTAGTTTTCCAAACTAAATCATGCAAATCCGGGAATTTTTCTAAATGCTCAGCTTTAAAATAATCCGTCCATAGGATCAAAATCTCCCTTTTGCAAAGTTCGGCATGCTCTTCTTTAACATGTACCATTCTGACAAAGTTATTTTGGTCATCTTTTAATTCTTTAATTTTTTGGACCATTTTTAGAACAGTTTGTGAGGCTAACTGGGCTGTATGTGGATCATAAATCCCACAAGGAATATCACAATGAGCATAAATTGGTCTAGTAGGAAGAAGTTTGATAAACTTTGATAAAATCATAATAAAATTATACTACTTTCTTTCTAAATTTTCCAAATATTCTTCTGCATCAAAGGTGGCTTTTATTTCTTAAGCAGCTTAATAAATTGTTCTTTTGTTATTTGCAAATCCTTCTTAATAATCTTTGTCAACAACCCCACTGCGATAGTTTGTGCAGGATGAATAGCTATAGTCGTTCTTCTCCCATCTGGATGAGTATAAACTGCATGAGAACCACTCTGATCCCTAAATGTAAACCCAAGTTTTAGAACTATTTTTACTAAGTCTCTTGCTTTTACTTGAGGTAATTTAGACATTTAAACAGAAAATTCTAAAGAGGTTAAACTGACTGGGTGAATAACTGGAATTTCTTGTTTTTCTTCTTTTAAGATCTTTAAATGAAGTTTAATAGCATCTCTTATATTAGTTATCGCTTCTTCTATAGTTTTACCTTGAGTATGACAACCAGCTAAATCAGGGCAATCAGCCACAAAAAATCCATCCTCATCTTTTTCAATAATTACCGGAAAATTGTAAGTCTGTGTTTTAATCTTTTTCATATGACTATTATACTACTTTCCCTCTAAATACTCTTCTGCGTCCAAGACAGCTTTACATCCTGCTCCTGCTGCCGTAACTGCCTGTCTGTATTTATAATCAGAAACATCTCCTGCTGAAAATATTCCTGCAACAGAAGTTTTAGTTTCATCATGCACTTTTACATATCCTTTTTCATCTAAATCAATTTGTCCTTTTAAAAAATCAGTATTCGGTTTATGCCCAATTGCCACAAAAACCCCATCTATTACCATGTCTGATACTTTTCCAGTTTGAGTATTTTTTAACCTCACTTTTTCCAGTTTTTCCTGTCCTAAAAACTCCTCTATAGTTGTGTTCCAGATAAAATCTACATTCGATTTACTCTTAACCAACTCTTGCAGGGCAACTTGAGCCCGAAGTTCATTTCTCCGATGCACAACAGTAACTTTTTTACAAATCTTGGATAGATAATTTGCTTCCCTCATGGCGCTGTCTCCTCCTCCAACCACAATGACATTTTTACCTTTAAAGAAAAAGCCATCACAAACAGCACAAGCAGATACCCCTTTTCCTGTGAATTTTTGTTCAGACCCTATACCTAGCCACATGGCTGAAGCACCTGTGGCAATAATAACAGACTGAGTTTTAATCTCTTGGGATTCTGTTTTAATAAAAAAAAGAGCTTTGGAGAAATCTACAGACACTACATCTTCAGCAATGAATCTAACATTAAATCTTTCAGCTTGTTTACGGAACTTATTTATCAGTTCCGGACCTTGGATACCATCAGGAAAACCCGGATAATCATCTACATCAGTGGTTAACATCAATTGTCCACCTGCCTCCCGGCCGGAAATCACCAACGGGTTTAAATTACCCCGGGCGCCATAAATGCCGGCAGTTAAACCAGCAGGACCAGAACCAATTATGATTAGTTTTTCCATCAAAGTTTATTTTTTAGTTGCGCCAGATGTTGCTGCCTTTGGAGTACTAGATGGCGAGGCTTCTGCTGATGGGCTACTAACCTGCGTACTCGGAGAAGCTGTTGGGCTAGGCGAAACTTCTACCTGAGACTCTGGAGTAACTTGCTGACTATATTGACCACGCAGCCAAACTAAATATCCGGCAATTACCACCAAGACTAAAATAACTACCACAATAGTGACATTCCGATTAGTAAAAATCACCTCCTTGGCAGTGACTGTATCTTACACAAAGGTACCGGCACTTGCAATATCCTTCATCTTCTTACTTAAAATTAAAGCTGCAGCAAAAGTACCTGCAGAGGCGCCTAAAATTCCCCCACCAATAACATCAGATAACCAATGCTCCCCCAGTAACAGTCTAGTCAAAACCATCATAAATAAAAAGATTAAAAGGATTAAAATATTAACAGTTTTTAAAAACAATCCTTTAACTTGAAACAGGGTCAAGACTAAAAAAACAGTCACCAGAAAAGTAGTTCTGGTCATATGTCCGGAAGGATAAGAAAAATTGGTCTGGATATAAAAACTAGGCAATTGAGTCTCTATGACTGAGCGGTGAAATAAAACCGGGGTGCCTGGATGAAACAAAAATAATTTTCCCACTATTTCAACCATTGAGGCTGGTATAATCATTAACCAACCAATTACAGCTAATATCCGGAACCTGAACAAATAAAAAATAACCATGGCTATGGTTATCCCTAATGTCACTTCTGCACTACCAAGCAGGCTAAAATAGGAAAAAAATGGGTCATATTCTTTAGAGATGCGGTCTTGTAGTTTAACAGTAACGTCAAAATCTATCTGCCGCCAAAATTCTTTGGCAACTGATAAAGATAGTAGGATAAAACTAAAAAACAGGCTGACAGATAATAAAAAAGGGGACAATTTAATCCTCATCTAAATTATTTTAACATTCTATTCAGTAATATTACTACCTAATTTTTCGGCAATTATATTAATTGTTTGGCTATCTCTAAGTGGCTTACTATGAGCTTCCAAATATTTCAAAAAAGGCACCTTCCCCACAGATAATGTGATTTCTTTGGCGCCTTTTAAAGTGGTGGAGGCTTTAGGAACAATTGGGTCGTCTTCAGCTATTACGACCATTAGACTCCGTCCTGATCTAATAAATGATGTAGCAAACCCGTCAAGGGTTTTTTGATGTAATTGATTGCTCCACAGAGAAAACAAATAATCAGATACCTGTTCATCCCCTATCATGGGTTTTAAAATTTGTCTGGCAAAACGTGTTTCTACCCGTCTTGCAAAAGTCTGTTCTATCCCTCTGATTGGCGAGTTAACCAAGATCAGATTATTAATTGCATCCTGGTGACGCCTTGCCACCTCAAGAGCAAAAATTCCACCTAAAGAATGGGCGATTAGATTAAATTGCACTAAAGGAAACAAGCTTTTAATTTTTTCAAAAAATTCTAAAGCATTGGTGATATTGTCCTGTGGCAATCTAACAGTATGTTTGCTTTGATACTTATTCAGGCCTTTTTCTCCATAAGTAAAAAATAAGGCGTCCCTAGCATGCCAATTTGTTTTCCTTAATTTCTTCCTAATTTCAACAAATGTATCTTCATCCGGCAAAATTTCACTGTATGGCATACCTTCATCTGTCATAAAACCTCCAAAGAAAACCAACATTTCTCCGCCAAACTGCTTTTGATCTTTAAATTCTCCGCTAAAAGGATCTATCAGGCCTAAATCTGTTAGTTTATTAGGCTGGACAATAGGATATCTGGCAAATAAGTCAGTACTGGCAGGTAGTATTTTTCTGCCATATTCTGTCAGCTTAGAAAATCTTTTGTATTTTTCTAAATCTAAAATCGGATGAGATTGATTTTGCCTTAACAGATAATGCTCTCTGTCAACTATTACCACATCCCCCATTTGAAAAAAGTGTTCCTGGCCTGTTAATATCAGACGGGTGGCAACTATTAATCCTGGGAATGCTTTTAAAACTTCTCTCCTGGTTAATTCCGGATTCATTCTTCTATATTTTAAATTATTTTTCTAACATAAGCACTATTTCCAACCCAAAATGAGTAAAATACTTTTGGGTAATTTTAAAACCGGATTGCAAAACCAAAGCTTCTAAATCGCGGTGGTGATAAGGGTTTAAATGCGCTGCTTGCCACACCCGCCCACGTGTCCGTTCCCAAAAAAACCAAATAATCCGGAAGGTAAGAGTCCCTGAATCCATCGCCAGTATTAATTTACCCTTTTTTTTCAATACCCGCCTCATTTCACTAATCACCTTTTTAGGATTACGGACATGTTCTATTGTTTCATAACACAAAATAAGGTCAAATTGGTTATTTTTAAAAGGTAATTTTTCTGCTTCTGCTTTTAAAAATTTAATATGAGGATATTTCTTTTTACCAAATTCTATAGCTTCTTTGTATGCATCGATAGCGTGGAACTTAACTTTGGGGTGTTTCTTGGCAATTTCTGAGATCAGATGACCGCTGGCTGAACCTACCTCCAGACAATTCTTAAAAGAAATATTATTTAAAAGTTTTAGGGCAAATTTAATTTTAGTCCCATGCCAAATCTTTTGGAGTATGTTTCCTTTAATGCCTTTCTGATAATAATCAGGCGGTACAGAATTCAATATTCTATCAAAATCTTTTTTAGTCATCTGGGTATTATATAATATTTAAAATGTTATTAGCTTTTGCCATATTTTCAGAAAGTATTTACCTATTTTTACTGATCAAAGCCCGCGAATCTGGACTGATAAATTTACATAATAACCAACACCTATTTTGGGTAATAATATCTTTGTCTTTATTATTTGTAATTTTTTATCTGGCTTATTTTTTTCTGAACTTCCAGAAAATTAAGGTCAAAACTATTTTCCTGGTAGTATTTGTTTTTCAACTGACTTATCTTTTTATTCCCTACCTTTCATCTAATGATTTATATTCCTATATTTTTACCACTAGGGTAAACGGCATTTACGCAGAAAATCCTTATTTTGTAAAATATGACAACTTTCCCCAGGATCCTTTATACTCAAAGCTGGAAACTGTCTGGGCTCATCAAACTACTCTTTATGGACCACTTCTTTTGCATATTGGCGGATTAATCAATACCATAGGCCAAAATAATTTAATCTTTTTAACCATAATTTTTAAAGCGCTTTTTATAGGCGTAAACCTGATCAACACACTGTTAATTTATCAAATTTCAAAAAGCAAAAGGGCTGTTTTTTTGTTTGCGGCCAATCCCTTGGTGATTTTTGAACTGGCTGGCAATTCACATACCGAGTCTTTAACACTTTTATTTTTACTGTTATCTTTTTATTTTTTTAAGCAAAGAATGGCAAGTTTTACCGGTTTTGTACTTTCTGTTTTAATTAAGTACTACACTTTAATTTTTTTACCCTTTTATTTAATCCGTCTTCTAAAAGATGGGCTCAAACCCTTGAGTCTGTCTTTAGGTTTGGGAATATTAATTACAGTTTCTATTTATCTGCCTTTTTGGGTAGGACCACAAAACTTTAATTATCTAATGGCTTATTATTACGGAGAGTACATTAGCCCTTCACCGTTCATATACCTTGGCCAAAAACTACTTGGCTCATATCAACTTTCATTCCAGATAAATACTGCGATATTTTTGCTGATTACACTTATTTTGATGTATAAATTTATGTGTTCTAGGGCTGGATTTAAAGAGTTTTTATTTTATTCATTCTTACTCTACTGGGCTTATATCTTAACAAAATCAAGTTTAATACTTCCCTGGTATTTAATCTTATTAATTCTACTGGGAAGTTTATGTATAGCTTTTAAAGAATATCAAAAATATGCCATAATAAGTATTACCTTTGTAAGTATATACAGTTTAATGCTTTACTATTTTGTCCGTTAAATATGAATAATCTACTTATGAAAAAAGGTTCAACATTATTCTTAAAAGTTGTTATTTTACTTATCGGAATCGGAGTCCTTGTGTGGATAATTTGGTTTCCTCAAACTGAAGGCAGAGCTGCTAATTTAGATCTAATCAGTATTTATAAAGATCCGCTTATTATCTATATTTATATATCTTCAACCCCATTTTTTGTTGCATTATACCAGGCGTTTAAATTTCTAAGCTATGTCTATAGAAATCAAGTCTTCAGAAAGACGGTAGGGAATATAAAAACCTGCTAAGGCCGTGCCGCCTGTGAGATAAAATTGGCCTGAAAATTGTTTATTTTGCCCAAAAAGCTTTAAAAATAACATCTGTTCTTTAATTAAAATGGGGGAATTACTCATACATAAGATAAAATAAACCTCAGATATTTCTTCTTTTGAGGGTCAATTTCTAACTTATTTATATACTTCTTTAAATCAGAATACTTAATCCTTTCTTCTCCTAAACCAAAGTTAATTAGTTGCTCAAGTTGCCAAATTTTATATTTTTCAGGATATTTGGATAAGATTTTTGTATCTGTAGACCAATTGTACATAATCTAATTATACCATTTTTCAGCTTTATCCACTTAACACTTGTCCTGAATAGTTTGACCATACTCACCATAAATATTATCTTTTTGTATTATCAAGGCTTTTTATGACTTTAGGCTTGCATTTATCCTGAGCTTGTCGAAGGATAGCTCAAATCAGGGAAGAAATAGAAAACTTACAAAAGCACGTCCCAAGCATTTAAGTATCGAGACACTTCACAC
>CAZFZP010000026.1:0-10138 GCA_964523515.1 uncultured Gammaproteobacteria bacterium | reverse complement strand
AGTATTTGAGTAAGTTACAGAAAGGGTCAAATGGCTGACGATATGGAAGGAAGAGAGGGTGGTGGTGATCCAAGTGAGCAGTTTAAAAGACCTGAAGATCGGATAGAAACTTGGCAGGAAAAAGAGGCAAGATGGGAAAGAAAGGACCAAGAGGCGAGGCGAAGAAATGAAGCAAGGGAGTTTAGTCTTTTGCCTGTGGATCCTGAGGATGCATGGGCAGCAGCTGATGCAGCAGTTGAGAGTGTAGTGCAACGAAGAAAAGATAATAATAGGAAAGCTGCCATCACCGTAGCAGCTGGAATGGCGATTGTCGCTCTTCTTGCTGGGGGAGTAAAGGGATACCAATATTTCGATTCAGGAGGTGTAGAAACAACCCCTATTCCTCCTCAAGCTGGTCGAGCTTCTGAGCCAACAACTACAGCAGGGGGTTTAGCTTTAGCAGAAACACCTACACCTACTAAAACTGTTACCCCTCGCCTAGTTGAAACCCCAACAGCTACTCCTGTAATAATAGCCCGTCCATTTGATATTACACCTGAAGAATGGAATAAGCTTACAGCTGGCCAAAAGAAAGAGGAAGCTGATAGGGCAAATAGGATTACAAAAAATGCTGATATAGAGGCTGGGCGAGCTACACCTGCTCCGCCTACATTAGAAAATGGAGCAACCCCGCGTGTTACCAGAGAGCAAATTGAAGAAGCAAAAGAAAGTGCTAGTAAACCACCTGTAAGGCCTGATGAAGATAAGGATGAGCCTATAACGGGTGTGCCAGCTGTGGATAATGTTTTAAATACAGTTAAAAATTGGATAGAAGGAGGAGCATATATACTTGCTTCTATAGGAGTTGCCGGGTTGATATATCTATTATGGAGAAATAAATGGAGGATATTAGTGCTACCGTTTAAATTAGTAGGGAATGCTTTGCGTTTTATAGGTAGAGTTATTACTAGTCCTTTTAGAGGAGGACCTCCTGCTGGTGGAGGAACTGGTGGAGGTGGGGGTGGTAACCCTTTTGGAATCGGGAATCCTTAGATTTATTTACAAAACCTATCTACCACAGAATCTATCGTCAACTCTTTCATATATATATAATTTAACATCAGGACAAGGTGTTGAGGGGTAATATTTATGAATACACATATTAACATTAGTATCATAATAAAATATATCATCACACTGGCTAACTCCTTTTGGAATAAAGAAAGTGAAACCGGTAAATATCCCTAATACCTGTAACATTGCAAAAATAATAGCAAATAAAATAATACCGATTATGGCATGCATGATTCTTTTTCTAGCTGCATCAATAGAATCTTTATTACCTCCCGAGGTAATCCACTGGATTGCCCCTATTAAAATCATAAAGACAAATACTACGGCTGCAAAGATATAAATTACGGAGATTAAATTATTTATAAATTTGCTGATGCCAATACTGCCAAAGCCTAAATCCTTAACTGCTTGAGGAGGTTGAACTTGACCAAAAACATCTCTATCGCACCTTCCTATACCTGCACTACTAACTTGACAAGAATAACTTAAACCACTACTATCTTTTGAACAACGGTCAGTACCATCACTGATCTTCTTCGGATCGCATCGTGCTCCTGGTGGTATATCAGTTGCTAATACATTGGTAGACCAACTCAGGAAAATTATATTTAAACAAGTAATAACTAATATTTTTCTAATCATCTAAAAAAATCTAAAATTAAGACCAAATGCTGCTGGGATAAACTGCATTACTAGAAAAATAAATATTAGGATAATAAAGCCAATGATTGCATGGGTAATCATATTTCTTGCTCCAGCTTTTTCTTCTTTACCCCCACTGGAAGTTATATATTTAAAGCTCCTACTAAAAAATATATAACTACTAAAGTAGTAGCTACTGAAAAAACAGGTGCGACCAATAAGCTAATGCCGTCACCTAAGGACCTAATATAACCATACCCGTATTCTTGACTTATATCTACTGCTGCGTATGCTGTTTTTATCATATAAATGGTGTGAACTTGTTGGGATTATCTTTAAATGGTGGTAGGATCTCAGCTGCAAATTGAGCTACTAGAAAAGCTACCATTGTCAGTAATAATCCCACAATTGCCCAGGTAATTCTAGATCTGGCACTGGCTAACTTTTGTTTATCTCCCCCAGCTGCAATATATTGAAACCCGCCCCAAACTAACCAGAAAAAGGCTAGAAAGACTGCGATCGATAAAGCTATATTTAAAAGGCCAGATATAAAATCTCCAAGATTCGTGAATTTCTTGGCTACTGGGCTGGCTCCAAAAATACTAATTAGGTCTGGCATTGTTTTATGAGAATCCCGGTATATTCAGTATACCAAAGCCGATAATTTGTAGTATCAGTATAGAAAACATTAGAAACAAAATACCAATGATAGCTGAAGTGAATCTATCTTGCCCGGCTTTTAAACTTTCAGGGTTTCCATTTGAGGTAATCATTTGGAATGACCCACCAACCATTAAAAGAAAAGCAATTCCTCCACCAATCCCTAAAACCAGTCCTAGTAAACCCTTGATAAGTCCAACCGGTTGAGTTGGCACGCAGCCTACAGCTGTGGCGACTCCTAGATAAGTGTCTGTTCCTATTACAATACTACAAGGGCACCCTCCAGCTCCAGCCCCTATAGTAGACGTTCCTGTTCTGCTTGTAATAGATACTCCAGTTCCAGTTGGACTTCCTGGGCATGTTGCTGCGGTACCTGGAGCAGCAGCAGGAAGAGCTGCCATTCCACGTTTACCAGGGATAGAAGCTGGTCCGGCAGGAGGTGTCATTGATTGGCTGTCAATGGATTCTGTAGTGTCATTATTGGATACCTGAAATGGTAGATTTGTACAATAAAAATGATGAGTAGCTGAAGAAGATACTTGTAGCACATCTACCACAGCTACATAACTACCATTGTCTAATCTACAAGTTGGACACCCCTGAGTATAGTTGATTGTTTGCTCAGTAGGTTTAATATTTGTTTGATAAATTGCCCGGGAGGTATTTAGTAAAGACCCTCCTGCAGGGATAATTCCCTTAGGAATAGAGGATATATCTGATGCTGAATAGATATAAAAGTTATACTTAATTTCTGAAACAGATGGGGTGGTAACTTTAATATTAAAAGGATCATTGTTTTTAACATTTGCTGGCATATTAATAATACATCTATCTACGAGTTCTATCTGACCTGGGTAAATAGACATATCTCCCAAGAGACACATATTAGTATCTAGGAACCATTCACTCCGCTGCAGATTTATTTTATAATTCTGGCTGGCTTTACCCAGACCAGGTACGAAAAAAGTTCCGATAGGGTTATTTGGATCAATCTTAATCTTTTTGGACTCGCTCTTATTGATCCAAGAACCCCCTTCAATAATAGCTACATAATACTCATAATTAGAATCAACTTGATTAGAATCAAATTCAACTTTGACTTCTATGTCTTGACCGGTAGGGGTAGAGGTGGGAAATTCTACTGATTGTACGTATCCTGCAGACTTACAAGAGATAGGAGGTTTTTTATTTACTGTTGGGGAAGATTTAACTCTGGGATCAATAATAGTTAGTGTGTACTCATCATTACAAAGACGGTTTTCAGTAGAAGTCTGTTGAGATATTTCTATAACCCATTTCCCAGCTGTGTCAAAACTGCCTAAAGATATCTGGGTTGAGGCTAAAGGACCCCTCTTGAGGTTTCTAACAATAGTTTTTCGAGAGGAGCCACTAGGAGTTCTTAACTGTACTAAATAAGTACCTTGATCTAGTGTAAGAAATAATTTAACATCTTGATTTATAATGTTGGTTATCGTTGGGTAGTCAATATCTATAATGTCACAAGTATTAATAGCCATGGCTTCATTAGTAGTAAATAAAAATATAAAGGAGACTACTATCAAAAGGAGGATATTTTTGAGCATTAGTTTTAGAGTAACATAACTTGGAATTAGGGTCTAGGGATTAGGGTTGAGAGTGGGAAAGTTTGCTGATAAGCGTATTTAACATTTTCTGAACTTCTGATAATAAATTATTAATTTTAGTAAATTCTTCTGAGTCTATAAAACCTAATTCTCTAGATAGTAATAACTGAGTTTCTAATTCGGCGCCAGACGCAAAGGCAGTTCTTAAGAATTGAATATACTCTTGTTTATATCCTCTAGCGTAACCCTCAGCTATATTAGAAGGTATTGACACAGAACATCTTCGCATCTGTGAAACTAATCCATATAATTCAGATTTTGGGAATTTACTAGTGACCTTAAATATTAAAAGAGATAACGTAAAAGATTTCTGCCAAACTATAAGTTCTTTGTATGAATTTAGCATTTCGTGTTAGAATTGATAACACCTTCAGATTCTGCCATGAAAAAGTCCTTACTCATAATTTTATCAGTTTTAATAATTCTTTTTCTATTCCCTATAACCTATTCCCTAAACCCTACCTATGCTGATGAAATAGAAGATCTGCAAAGACAAATTGATAGTTTAAATCGCGCCCGGGAACTGTCTGTAAACGCCACCAAACCCTTGGAAGGTCAACTGGATGCCCTGGAGCGGCAACTGGCTCAAATCCAAGCTAAATTAAATAATTTATCTGCCAATATTTCTAAAAAAGAGAAAGAATTAGAGATTAGAGAGGATAAATTAGTCATACAACAAGCTTTACTTGAACAAAGAATTAAAGCCTATTACATCCGTTCATATTTATCCGCCCCACTGCTGGTAATTTTATCATCTGCCAGCCCCGGGGATCTTTTCCGGGAGCTTTCTTACAGGCAGGCTTCTGCCAAAGAAGATAGGCAGGTAATAGTTTCTGTCACCGAGGAGGTTTTAGATCTCTTAAGCCAAAAAGAAAAACTGGAAAAAGAAAAAGTTACAGCTGCTTCTTTACAAGTCCAGGTGGATAAAAATGCCAAATTTATAGGTGGGGAAGTTAATAAAGCTAAGGCTTATCAGGCAGACTTAACCAGTAAAATTGTGGCCCTATCTGCCAGACAGCAACAAATTTTATCCCAAAGGTTAGCCAGTTTAAATATTTCCAGGTCAGCTGCTTCAATTGGGGCTTGTAGTGATGATCGTCATATTGACCCGGGGTTTTCCCCCAGACTAGCTTTTTTTACCTACGGAGTACCTAATCGGACCGGCCTTAATCAATTTGGGGCAGATGGCAGGGCAAAAGCTGGACAAAATGTGGAAGCTATTTTAAGTGCTTACTATACAAATTATGATCTTAAAAAAGATTATGATACTGGAATTACTATTAATGTTCAGGGTTATGGGGGATACAATATTGAAGATTATGTCAAAAGAATCTATGAGATGCCGAATAGTTTTCATCCGGAGGCGCTAAAAGCCCAAGCTGTAGCCGCCCGTTCGTATGCCTTAGCTTATACCAATAATGGAGCTGGCTCTATTTGCGTATCAGAACAGTGTCAGGTTTTTAAACCAGAAGCTAAGGGTGGCGCTTGGGAAGAGGCAGTTAATGCTACCCGTGGTTGGGTGATGGTAACCGGAGGCTCTCCGGTTAAAGCCTGGTATTCTTCAACTCATGGAGGATATATTCTATCCACCGGGGAAATAGGTTGGAGTTCTACCTCATGGACTAAACACGCAGTTGACACTATCTCAGGCAATACTTCAGGATTCGCTGATTTAGATGCAGGTGCCTATGATAAACATTCACCCTGGTTTTATTGTGATTGGGGTGCAAGATCAGAATATAGTAAAACAGCTTGGCTTACACCATCTGAGGTAGCAGATATTGTTAACACCCTCCTTTTAGTTAAGGCTGATTCTGGCACTGCAGAACACCTTTATCAGCTAGATAAAGCTAATCCAGCCGGGACTGATAATTGGGATAGTGAAAAAGTAAAACAAGAACTTCAAAATAGAGGAATTACACCTTATGGTAGGGTGGCTAGTGTATCAATTTCGGCTGACTTCGGTGCCGGAGTTACTACTTCAGTTAGTGTGTCAGGGGATGGGTCAACACAAAGTTTTAGTGGTTCTGATTTCAAAAATAGGTTTAACTTGAGAGCTCCTGCTAATCTGCAAATAGTTGGTCCACTCTTTAATATTGAAAAGAAGTGATATACTTGCGTTAATGTTTTCTGCTTTAGACGTAGTCGCAAGCTCTGCTTACTTAGAAAACCCAGCTGGTTATCATTTTGAAGGCCAAGACCCGGATGAAAAAATTCTACTAGTGCTCCGGGCTCACCCAATTACTAACTGGACTTGGGTTGTTCCAGCTATCCTAATATTTTTCCTCCCTTTTATCTTGCCAGAGTTTCTGCCCGTAATTGGAATAAATATATTAATTATCCCAGACCAGTATTTAATGGCTTTTATCATTATTAATTATCTACTGGTTTTGGTAATTGTCTTTGAAGGATTTTTGTCCTGGTATTTTAATGTCAATATTTTAACCAACAAAAAGATTGTGGATTTAGATTTTTATTCTGTTTTGTCCAAAAATGTTGATTTGGCTCCTTTAAATGGCATTCAAGAAGCTAGTGGTCAGGTAGCTGGAGTTTTAGGAATGATTTTTCACTACGGCCCGGTGATGGTTCAAACTGCCGGGGCAAAAGTTTCTATAGATTTAATTGATGTGCCCATGCCGGAAAAAGTAGCAGATATAATTATGGATGAAGTGCACAAAATACAAAGAAAGTAAATATGCCGATCAGCGCAGATAATTTTTTAAATTCCAGCTTTATTTTAACCATACTCAGGGTATCGATTTTGCTTATTTTGTCTTTTTATGCTATTTTTGCCTTATTGGTTGTTAGACAAGTAGATATTATGAGCAGAACTTTAATTACCCAAGTATCTCCTTTGGTTAGCGCTGTTGCTATTGTCCACGCCGGCTTTGCCATTGGGTTTGCAGTAGTAGCCTGGGGGATATTATGAAGTATAAAACAGCGCAAGCCATTGGACTAAATACTGACCAGGAAGCAGCGCTAGCCTTATCTTCTGTTAAAGAAGAAGAGAATATTTTTCTGGGAGTTTTGCAGCTTGTTTGTGATGATGCTTTTACTAAAGGCAGGCAAGTTTTAACTGAGTTGGCAGATTTTTATCTAGAAGAAAGTTTAACTTCAGAGGTGCTGGACAATACTCCGGCTAAAAGATTAATAGCTACTTTTAAATTAGCCAAAGAAAAACTGCAGGATACAGAAAATCCCCATATTATATTGGCAGCTGTGTCTGGAAAAGCTCTATATTTAATCCATCAGGGAGAAGTAGAGGCTTTTTTGAAAAGGTCTGGAAATCTGTCAGCGCTAATTGACCATAACCAAAGCGAACAGTTAGTTTCTGGGTTTCTGCAAGATTTGGATAAAGTTTTATTGTCCACCAAAAGCCTGGTTTCATTTTTAGGTGATGATTTGGAAAAATCTCTTAATTTGCCGGTTCATGAATGGGAAGATGATACTGCCAGTAAGGTGAGTATTGCTGGTACTGGTGAGTCGGGAGTAGCTGGTTTAGTGTTGGAGGTTCTGCCTGATGAGAAAGATGCTACTTTGACAGATACAGCCTTGGAAGAAAATTATTTTCCCAAAAAAACAACAGACTTTTTAACACCTATAATAGGGTCTACATTAAGTTTTTTTAGTTTACTTAAGTCAGTAGACCTTTTCAAATTTTTTCCTAAAAGTGGCAGAGGTAGGGGAATATTAGGGGTAATTTTAGTTTTAGTATTAATTACAGGAACAGGTATTCAGTATAAAAGAGTTAAGGATGCTGAAAAATCACGGGTTTTTAATCAATATATCCAAGAAGCTAGAGACCATTTTAAAGCAGCCCAAGATTTACAAACATTAAGTCCAGGGGAGGCTCAAGGCAGACTGACAGCAGCTAAAGTTAGCATCACTAAGGCTTTGGAATTAAAACCTGATGAAAAAGAGGCGGTGGATTTAAAAACCAGTATTGATACTGGGTCAGAAAGCATTTTAAGGCAATTTTCCGCCTCTAATTTTAGTGAATTTTTAGATTTAAATTTAGTAAAGGAGGGATTTAGAGCAGAGAATATATCTTTATCAGACAATAATTTATTACTACTTGATGTCAGCAGTGGAACCTTAATCTCAATAGCATCTGCCAAAAAGAGCCAAAGCATATTATCTGGAAAAGATAAATTAGGTGATGTCTTATTTTCCTCCCTGACCGGTGGTTTTGCCTTTGTTTATTCAAAAGATAAAGGAATTATCAAAATAGATATATCCAGTAAAGATGATAGTTTGGTTGCAAAAGTTGACAAAGAATTAATTGGGGTGGCTGATATAGCTGGATTTGGCAGTAATGTTTATGTTTTAGATAAGGCTAATAATCAAATTTGGAAATATCTGGCTACCACTACTGGCTATTCAGATAAAAGAGAGTATTTAACCAAAGATACCAAAGCAGATTTTGGCAATGCCAAAAGGATGCAGATTGAATCTTCGATCTATGTTCTAAAAGAGGGGGGAGAAATTTTAAGATTTACCAAAGGAGTAGCTGACAACTTTTCTTTAAGTGGATTAGACAAAGGGGTGAAAAGTCCCAAAAGTTTCTTTGTCTCCTCAGAGACGGAAAATCTATATATTTTAGATTCAGGTAATGCTAGGTTAGTGGTAGTTGACAAAATTGGTGTTTATAAAGAGCAGTATCAGGGTGATAAATTCGGTTCTGCGTCTGATTTAGTAGTAGATGAAAAGAGCAAAAAAGTTTACCTTTTAGAAGGTAGCAAAATCTTCTCCATAGATCTAAAATGATCCCATGAGGATAGTTAATCGTAAAGCTCTACATAATTATCATATTCTAGAAAAAATTGAGGCAGGAATAGTTTTGTCCGGCTCAGAAGTAAAATCTATTAGAGCTGGTAGGATAGATCTAGGAGAGGCTTATGTTAGGATCCAAAATAATGAAGCCTATCTTTTGAATGCTAACGTCTCCCGTTATGCTCAAACTTCAGATACAGCTTATAATGCCACTAAATCCAGAAAGTTACTGTTGCATAAAGATCAAATTAGAAATTTAATAGGAAAAACTTCTGGTAAGGGTACAGCCTTGGTGCCAGTTTCAATTTATGAAAAAAATAATAGGTTTAAACTGGAAGTGGGGGTAGCAAAGTCTAAAAAAGAGTTTGACAAAAGAAAGGTTACCAAAGAAAGAGACCATTTGCGCAGAATAGAGCAAGAACTCCGCGGCAAGGAGTAAGTTGCTTTTTAGCCTCAAAGTATGGTAATATACAACTCTGGGGATGTATTGTCTCGACAGGTTAGCTCTTTAAAAACTGCAAGCCGTTAATGCAAACTTAAACGTAAAATATGTTTGCAAAACTAACTGGCATTAAAAACGCCCGTTCCACAGTGAACGATATGTTCACTGCTTTGGCCTTACAAGGTCAAGGTAATTTAGCACTCGCAAGAGTCTAAATTAAGGTACTTTAGTGTAAATCTTCTTTTTGATGGGATACTAAGGTAAATACACAGTCAGAATGCTACTTTTACAGTGTTGGTTGATCTGTAAAAAGTTTAAGACAACTCAATCACTCTTTGGTTTTCCTGCTAGTAGGTTAAGGCTTTTGAGTAAATATATACTAGCTAAGCTTGTAGGTGTTTTTACAAAAACTTTCTTGGACTCGGCTTCACCGCCGACATCTCCACTAAATTCTCTAGATTGCTTCGCTTTGCTCGCAATGACATACTGAAATAGTGAATTTAATCCTCGATCTATTCTTTCCAAAAAGATGTGTTGGGTGTGGGGAATTTGGGACATATTTTTGTAGAGAGTGTATTTTTAATATTAAACAAGGAGATCTAGTTTGCCCTAAATGTGAAAAAGTGGCTGTTGGAGGTCAAACTCACCCAATCTGTAAACGTAAGTTTGGCCTGGATGGGTTGTGGAGTTTAGGAGTCTATCAAGAACCTTTAAGGGAGGCTATTAAGCAATTAAAATATGGTAGATCTAAAGATCTGGTGGTAGTTTTAGTAGATATTTTGATTGAATATTGGGTAAAATACCAGCCGTTTTTATTGGATCAAATTAAAAAAGATGCTGGCCAGGGATGGTTAGTAATACCAGTACCCTTGCATTGGTGGAGAGAAAATGACCGGGGGTTTAATCAGTCTGCCCTGATAGGACG
>CAZFZP010000025.1:8718-10416 GCA_964523515.1 uncultured Gammaproteobacteria bacterium | reverse complement strand
AAGGCTATTTTCAGTATGCACAGATTGACCTTAACTTTGTCAATATGTTATGTTATATTACAGGTTAGAGTTAGGTATGGTAATAGAATTAAAAATAGATCTTACTGCAGCCCAGGCAAATTTTACCGAAATTTATAAAGAGTTTGGTGGTTGGGTATACAATTTTACCTATTCCAGAACTGGTAATGTCGCCGTGGCTGAAGATTTAACTGCCGAAGTTTTTACTAATGCCTGGAGGTCATATGCTAGTGGTGGATATGAAGACCAGGGAAAACCTTTGGCTTGGCTGTTGGTCATGGCCAGACATAAAGTAGTAGATTATCACCGCCTGCAAAAGGAAGAATATTTAACTGATGATCAAGGACACCTAAAAAGTTTTGTGGGTGTAGATTCTGCTGATTGGGATGATAAAATAGAAAAGTCAGAACAAACACAGGGATTGATTCAAGCAGTACAAAGATTAACGCCAGTCCACAGGCGGGTCATAGTGGGGCGTTTCATACAAGAGAAACCTTTTTCCCAAATAGCCCAAGAATTAGGCCACGCCAAATCTAATACTGTGAGGGTAATACAACACAGAGCTTTAGTCAGATTAAGAAAAATATTGAAACCTAATCCTATACAGTTATGAGCAAACACCTGGCAATTTTTACAGGAAATAGCGCCGAGGATATCTTACAGGGCAAAAAAACCATTGAAATCCGTTTTTCCAAAGCCAAGATTGCCCCATATGGGATGGTTTCTGTAGGGGATTTAGTATATATAAAACCTTCCGGTAACGAGATAATTGGCCAATTTAGAGTAAAAAAAGTGATCTTTTATGATGGATTAACTCCTGCTGATATTTTGGATATTGAGATACGGTTTGGCCAGGATATCATGGCAGATCAGACATATTGGTCTGATCGGTCTAATTCGACCTATGCGACTATAATTTTTATAGGGGAGTGTAACCGCTTTTTAACTTCACCAATTAAAATCCCCAAAAAAGACTTAAGAGGTTGGGTGGTGTTAGGATGAATTGGATCTAATTTCTGTTTTGCCATATTTTCAAACTCACGGCTCATGGTACAGAGAATAGCAAAAATATTTTAGTAAGTAAAGAATCAATTTATAGGCAGTTTAGGTACGGCAGAAGAGGTGGCATAGGCTGAAAAGGAATCAAAAAAGGCAGTTTGGGGTAAAATACCAGACACTCTCAAGTCTTTTCTGCCGTCTATATTTACTTCTACAATGCTATCCGGTCTGGGGAAAGGCATGGAAGGATACTTAACTAACAGGATTTTCATGATTTTATTCCAAATTGGAGCTGCGCCAGTTACACCGGAGGCCAGCCTGGGGTTCATAGGGGCATTATTATTATTTCCCACCCAAACTCCGACTACAAAATCAGCTGTATATCCAAAAGTCCAGTTATCCCTTTTTAAATCAGTCGTGCCGGTTTTAACAGCCACTGTATTGCCAGGGATATTTAAAAGTGAATTTGGCCCGAAGCTAGGACGCCTAGCTTCATTATCTGCTAAAATATCCGTGATTAAATAAGCAATCTCAGGCTGCAGTACTGTTTGAGTACTATCCTGGTATTCCTCTAAAATATTATTATCAGAATCTGTAACTTTAATAATAGGAGTGGGTACTTTTTTTACTCCCATTTGAGAGAAAGTGCCGTATACAGCCATCATATCAATCATTTTTACT
>CAZFZP010000025.1:0-8708 GCA_964523515.1 uncultured Gammaproteobacteria bacterium | reverse complement strand
CGCTAGGGTTGAATAAGCTTGTACTAGGTCTATTAATTTTACTTCTCCTCCGCCCAAAGTCAGGGATAATCCGTAATCTTTCCTGTTAAATGTGGTAATGCCTAACTTTTGGGCTAAGGCAATCATTTTATCTACTCCGACTGTGGCCAAAAGTTTGACAGCCGGGACATTATAGGAAGATGCTAAGGCAATCCGCAAAGAAACCGGGCCATGGAAAGCGCCGTCATAATTAACCGGTGAATATTTTTTTATTCCGTCTTTGAAAGTAACCGGAGTGTCTAAAATAGTATTTCCCGGACTTAAACCCTTTTTAAAGCCTTCAGCATAGGTGATAGGTTTGATTGAAGAACCAGGTTGCCTTAAGGCTAAAGTTACATTAAAATTGCCAATATCTTTATCAAAATAATCTTTGCTGCCCACCATTGTCAAAATCTGGCCGGTTTTGGCATCTGTTATCATGGCTGCCCCATTGGTAACATTTAACGGAGCCAAACTTTGCACCTCTTCACTGATAATTTCTTCTGCCTCCTCCTGCAACCTCAAATCTAGGGTGGTATAGATTTTTAACCCTCCCTGGGAAACTACCCGGGGACCGTATTTTTGGGCTAAATAGTCACGGGTAAACATCACAAAATGTGGGGCATAAATCCCATTGGTGGGTGGGCGGAGGTCTAAAATTTCTCCATAAGCTGTATCTGCCATTTCATAGGTGATATATCCTTCTTCTGCCATTCTGTTTAAAACCTCTTTCTGGCGCACTTTTGACAGGTGTGATTTGGTTCCATAAGGGGAGTATTGAGTAGGTGAGGCAGGCAGACCTGCTAAAAACGCGCTTTCAGCCAAGGTTAAGCTGTGAGCACTTTTACCAAAATACACCTGAGCACCGGCTTCAATTCCCCAGGCTGGTCCGCCAAAAGGGGCTTCATTAAAATACATCTGTAGGATTTCATCTTTGGAATACAGCCGCTCTGCCCAAAAAGCCAGAATAATTTCTTTAATTTTTCTGGTGTAAGTTTTTTCCGGGGTCAGCAGGGTATTTTTAATCAGCTGCTGGGTAATGGTAGAAGCCCCTTCCATACCACCATCTTTAATATTGTGATATAAAGCCCGCAAAATAGCTGACAGGTCAATCCCCAAATGGTTATAAAAATTTTTATCTTCAATAGCAATGGTAGCTTGGATCAGATATGGAGGCAGTTCTTCTAATTTGACCAGTGTCCGGTTTCTTCCCTCATACAGCCGGTAAAGCAATACTCCGTTCCGGTCAAAAAATTCAGTGGTCAAAGGCCTGGTAGGGGTAGTTAGATAATCTGGATTAGGCAGCGCTTCAGCTGCCTGAAAGGTTAGAAAAGTATAGGTAAATATAATTAAACCTACTGCAACCACAGTGCCGGTAGTCCTCAAGATCCGGGGAATTTGCCTGTATGACCTGAGAATAAAACGGTAGGTTTTAGATAGGGAATATTTACGGGGTCGGCCACGTCTTTTTAGGGTATAAGCAAAGCTTGCCTTTCCTATGGAAAGGTAGCGTATAGCGTATAGGGTATAGTTGGAAAACGCGAGAAAAAATATTTTTTTTACTATTAAAAGTGGTAAACTGCCAATATTGATTAAGATAAATTGGACCAAAAGAAGGGTTAGATAAATTGGGAACCGTAGCAAACCTGGTTTTTGTCTTTTTCTACTCTGCATGACCTCCTATCAAACTATCTAAAAATCCCTAGGTTCTATGTAAATTGTAGTTGATAAAATTGTCAGTGTGTAAGCAGTATTATTATGGTCAAACTAGGTCAAACAAGGTCAACTTTGATCTGGCTATAAAATTAATGTATTGTAAGTCTTAATAATATTTGTTAGCATCCCACTATGGCTACACTAATAGAAGTTATTGATAGAGAAGTAACAAACCCCTTATTAGTGGCCGCCGAAAATTTAGAACTTAGGCAGACAGGTGTATATTTAGAAAATCAGGCTACAGATAGAAGAGGTGGCCAAACAGTGGAACGGGTAGCAGTTTTAATTCGGTCAGAAACAGTCCCAACTTATATAAAAACAGTTTGGGAGCGATTAAAAGAAGATCCTGATTTTGGGAAACTTCTAGCAGCTGATAGTGGAATCAAACCAGCAAACAATGTTGATTTTAGCTCAGAGCTCTGGGGGGATGAAATGGCAATAAGACTATTGGTTCATGCTTGGTTTAAACATTCTAAAGAGCTTAGCGTTGTCCAGGAATTTACTGATGCGCTTAGTAAGGCCAGAAGGATACGTGATTACCATAATTTAGAACATTTTTTACTCAAAGGAGATTTAGTTCCTCCGATTGAACAAATTATTGCCCGCCAGTTAGGGATTTAGCAACCTGTTACATGTTACACCCCAGGGGTGTAACATTAGCATGGGTGTAACATTAGTCGGCATCTATGAGTGCGTGTTTTATTTTCTCAAGTTCTTTGGCATAATCTTGATGATCACTGATAAATTTTTGATATCCACCTTTTTCTTTGAAAAAATTAAGAATTATTTCCTTATTCAACATGGGAGAGTCTCGATCTGCTAGGTAATCCAGATAAGATGAATAAGGATAAGATCCTAAGTCTTTTATTAACCCAGAGACATATGGATTTAAATGAATATATCTAGAGAGATGAAGCAGTTGTTCATCTGTATCTACAGATACTGATTTAAACTCTCCTTGAAATAAATGACCACTTCTTCTATGTTTAGTATTGTAATACTTAGTATAACTATTGGATAACTTACCAAGGAATTCTACTATCGCACCATTTTTGAGTTGCTTTATAAGCAAATGGAAGTGGTTGGGCATGAGGCAGTAAGAAATAATCTCTATGATTTTAGGATTATTAGTAAAATCTTTTACTTTGAAGCGTTTATGGGTAGAGAATCTTGGTTTGGGACCACTGAATTGATAATAAAAAAGGGTTTCAGTAAAGCGATGATAGTCACGCTCTTCAGAAAATATAGGTTGTTTATTTACTCCACGATTGAAAATATGGTAAAAGCTTTCGTTTATAAAAGGGGAGGATCTATAAGGCATATTTTTATAATATCACACCCCAGGGGTGTGATATTCGTAGGTAGATTCGTAGGTTATTTGAATAGACTTTTAGCGTATTCAAGATATTCCGGGTGGTTATTTTTAGCCATAAAATACCACCACTGCGCTCCCCAAAGATATATTTCCTCAAAACCAGTATTTTTAGCCAGATTTACATTATTTTGAAAATCTTTTAAAGAAAACATCTGGCTTTGCTCCGCAACTTTAGTATCAATCAAAGGTTTAGAAAACCAGGGTTCTGCCTGAAGTTCTGAAATTATGGTTTTTTGGTTAACTGGTGCAAAAAACTCTCTTACTAAGTCTGATTTTAAAGAATAAAAACCAGCTGGTAGAGGCCAGATAAAAATACCAAAGATTGGGTTATGGACTTTTCTATACAATGTTGTGCCAAAAATAGTAGATGTACTCATGGCATTTTTCCAAAACCCCAACTCACCTGAATCTGTAACCACAATTTCTCTGGTTGGATCTAAACTCCTAACCAGTTGCACCTCAGCTTGTAAAAATTCCAGATCTTTTGGATCACAATCTGCCCCATAGTTGAAAAGTGGCTCATTTTCTACCTGCCATTTCTCTATGGTGGGCTTGCCTTTGTACCTTTCCACCACCACTTCTATAAATTCCAAAGCTTGTTTCTGCCTATCTTTTAGCTTCAAAAGTTTGGCCCAATCTGGAGTGAAACACTCTGGCCAGCCAGGTTGTTTTAGACCTACTACCAACATTACCTGGGCCCCATTTTCAGCTGCTTTTTCTACCAAAAAGTCTAAATTTTCAAAATAATATTCATTATCGGTAGTTTCTATTTCCCGCCAATAAGAGTTCAGCCGAATATTTCTTACCTTTAAATTAGTCAGTAAACTTAAGTAAGTTTCCTGCCAATCTAAGCCTAATTTTTGGGCTTGTTGTGGGGAAAAAGAAACCCCAATTTTAACCTCTGGATTTTCCCCAGGAGTATACCAGGCAGTGAAAGCTAGAAAACCTAGGAGTAAGGTTATAAAAATTAAGATGGGCAGTAAAATAGTTTTCATTTGGTCAAAAGATATAGTCCAAAACTTAAAATAACCACCCCAATAATTTTCTGGGTAATTACACTCTTGGTTAGCCTTTCATCTAAAAGATGAGGATGGCTTCTATATAATATTATAGATACTAGCAAAATTACTAAATACTGGATTCCAAAAAGGGAGTTTACCAAAGATGGGTTGGCTAAAGATGTGGCAAAAGATAAAAGTAGGCCTTGTATAGCCCCCATAGCCTGGCCTAAAAAAAGTAAGATGGCAGTTAATTTTGAAAGGTGAGGATTGTGTTTTTGGGCTTTAAAAGAGGCAAAAATATCAGCTCTGACCTTAGGGAAAACTAAAATCCCTAAAGCAAATATACCAGAGCCTAAATTTTTATTAATTAAAGTGGTGATGAAATTGGTTTGGTCAAAAGATGATTTAAGCAGCACATAAGATAAACCAAAGAAAAAACCGGCTGTCAGCATTAATAAAAAGTGGTCAAAATCAGCCCTGGTAGTAGTTTTTTTAAAGGAGATAGTTAAGGCTCCAATTACCAAAACCAGTACTGCCAGAGTTTGGTTTAAGGTTAAAGATTGACCTAAAAAAGTGCCAATTATTAAGGAAAATAAAGGATTTAAGGCTCCAACCACTGGTCCCACAATTGAAGCTTCAGATTTAGCTAATGCGCTAAAAAAGGCAAACAGAGCAATGGAAAAGGTGATACCGGAAAAAAGGGCAGCAGATATGGCAGCAGTAGAGGCCAAAGTATAGCCCAAAGGGGCTAAAATTATGATTAAAAGAGAAAGAATGCTGATAGTAAAAGCATAAATAATTGGCTGAGGCACAGATTTTTTAAGAAGGATCTTATCAATCAAGATACTCCCAGCATTTAATGCATAAGCCAATATAGAGATAGGGATAAAAAACATATTAGAGTTATATTACTCTTTTTACAGAATGTTTTTCTAGCCATTGAGCAATTTGTTCTAAATCCATCTTCTTGGATCCTACTTTTAAAGCAAATTGGACTAATTCTTTCTGTTTGGCTTCAAGATTATAGCCATTAAGATATAAAAAATAAGCTGTTGAAACTGTAGCTGTACGTTTATTAGCATCTATAAATGGATGATTGAGTAGTATTGAATGCATCAATGCCGCAGCTTTATCAAAAATTGTGGGATATAAATCTTCTTCCATAAAAGAGGATTGAGGTCTTTGTAGAGCGGAATCCAATAGATTTGTATCCCGCAGTCCATGGCTACCACCAAATTTTTCCACTTCTTCATGGTGAATGCCCAAAATCTCATCTAGTGTTAGGAAGATTATTTTTGCCACAGGATTTACCTCTTGGCGAGTTCCTTTAAAGCAGGACCATACTTTTTATTGAAGGATTCTAACCATTTTAAAAATTCTGGTGTTATCCTAGTAGAAGATTGAGAAGTCTTTTTATGAGAAATTATAACCACACCAGCTTCTACATCCTTTTCCACTACCACTTCAGACCCATCTCTAAGATTCAAATCGTTTAAATATTCTTTAGGGATGGTTACAGCAATAGAATTACCATTTTTGTATAGTTTTTGTACCAACATATGTTTATATTATACTACATTATACTGACAATGTACAGACTATGTACTGACATAGTACTGACAATTAGTGGTCCTTTTCTTTGATATTTTTAAGTTCTTTTTCTACCTGTATAGTGTGGCCTAGGAATTTTAGCAGTTTATGAGGAATAGCATTATGTTTGATAATTTCTGCATAAATTTTGGCAGAAGGTCTGGGAATCCTTTTTTGGTTTTTGTAATCTATCTCAATTAAGCCAAATCTAGGTTCAAATCCATCTGCCCATTCAAAGTTATCTGTTAAACTCCAATGGAAGTATCCCTTTACCTTAGCCCCACTCTCTATAGCATGATAAATCTGCTGCAAGTATGAAAGTAAAAACCTCACCCTTCTATCATCATTGGTAGAAGCCAGTCCATTTTCTGTTATATATATAGGAAGATGATAATCAGAAATATCCATCAAAATATCAAAAATCCCTTCCGGATAGATCTCCCAGCCTAAATCTGAAACATCTTTTTTAGTGGTTGAGATATCAACTAAAGAAGGTAAACGAGCATTACCGTTGTAGCTAATATATTGGTTAAAATAATAATTTATACCTAAAAAATCATGGGTATTAATACCTGTTAATTTATAAAATAAATGGTTATTAATAATATCCAGCCCCCAAACAGTTATCCCTTCCAAGATAGAATGATGATGAAAGGCATCAAAAGAAGAGAGGTTGTTAGCTATGCCAACTTGTGAGTTTGGGATTAGTTTATGGATAGTTTTATAAGCTCTTCGATGAGCTCTAACTAAATTTAGATAAACTTTAAAAGCAGATAATTTATTAACTTTTTTAGGTGGCCAAACCCCAATCAGATAACTTTGGAAAACATGGACTCCCGGCTCATTTAAGGTGACCCAAAAATCAACATATTCTTTAAACTCAGGCACCACTTTTTCTACAAATCTAATAAAATACCCGATGGTCTGGGGGTTTTCCCAACCACCTTGATCTGCTACCCATTTTGGCAATGTAAAGTGCCAGAGGGTTAGCATGACTTTAATGTTTAATGACTTAAGTTTTTTTAATACTTTACGGTAATGTTCAATCTCTACCTCATTAAAATATCCCTCTTGGGGCTCAATCCTGGACCATTCAATAGATAATCTATGGGAATTATGATTTAGAGATTTTGCCAGCTCAAAATCTTTCTCATATAAAAAATATTGGTTAGCAGTTTTGCCTGAGCGTTTATTTAAAGGTTGGTTTTTAATCTCCCAGTCCCACCAGTCATTAAAAAAGTTCTGTCCCTCAACTTGATGGGCACTCGTTGCTGTTCCCCATAAAAAGTGTTCTGGGAATTTCAGGCTTTGGTGGTCATGTTTTTCTTTTGGCGGATCATCCGGCATATATACATATTACCAGAGATGGTCTGCAAGGTGTATGATTATAGCAGGTTATGGTTAAATTTATACCTGTTTTACTTATAATTGCAGTTGTTTTAGGAGGGTTTTTGTATTGGAGATATTCTGCAAAACAAACTCTGGTGCAGTCTACTGCCCAGGTTCAAATTACCGGAGAAGGATTATTGGAAGACCGGGTAGCACAATTGGAATTGGCAGTAATAGAGATTATCAAAAATAGCCGTGGAGTGGTTGCTTCTGATTCAGACAAAGACGCTATAGATGAGTTAAAAAGCCAGGTTACCAGTTTGCAATATGAGGTAGATACTTTAAAGAAAACATCTGGAACTACGACTTCCACTCCACAGTCTAGCAGTCAGACTACCACTACTACCGCCACTACTGCCAAAGCTCCTGTCTATATTCCCTTAGGTTGGATAGGATCTGCTACATCTACTGATTGGTCAAATGTGACCGGCCAGGAGATTAGCATTGACCCGGCTGATTATCCCGGCTATAAAAATGTCTATTTTGAAGTGGCTCTGCGGATTTTCCAAAACGGAAAAGCTTATGCCAGGCTGCAGAATAAAGATGATGGTACAGCCTTATTATCTTCAGAGGTATCAACCACCGCTACAGATTATACCTGGCTAACTTCTGCAGCCTTTCAGTTACCAGGAGCCAAAAAAACCTACAGACTACAACTTAAAAGTTTGACTGGGTATTCCTCAGATGTGCAAAATGCCAGGATTAAGATTGTTTACTAAATTTATTTAGAGATTATTAGCAGATGTCAATTTTAAGCTACATTATTATTTTTACTTTAATAGGCAGTGTTTTATCTCTTATCGGGGGGATAACTTTACTTTGGAAAGAAAATTTTGCCTTAAAAATATCCCACTTTTTGGCCTCTTTTGCTGCCGGTACTTTACTGGGGACTGCGTTTTTTGACCTGTTGCCGGAAGCGCTGGAATATAATGAGGATAAAGCAGGGGAAACAAATATTTTTATTTGGGCTTTGGGTGGGATTTTATTGTTTTTTCTTTTGGAGCGGTTTATTTATTGGTTTCATCACCACCATGAGCATACAGAGGGTATCAAGCCGACTGTGCCCTTGGTGATGTTAGGTGATAGTGTCCATAATTTCATTGATGGGGTAGTCATTGCAGCTACTTTTATGGTCAGTATTCCACTTGGAATTGTAACTACTTTGGCTGTGGCAGCCCATGAAATTCCCCAGGAGATTGGCGATTTTGGCATTTTGCTGCATAAAGGGGTTAAAAGGCACAAGATTTTACTTTTTAATTTTGTCTCAGCTTTAACTGCTATTTTAGGAGCTTTAATAACCTTTTATTTTGGTGAAATAACAGAAAATTATTTGCCTGTTTTGTTATCTCTGTCAGCTGGATTTTTTATTTATATTGCAGCCTCAGATTTAATTCCGGAGATCCATGGTGAAAAAAGGCAGGGTTTTGCTTTTATAGAAAGCATCTTACTAATTATTGGAGTTTTAGTAATCTGGCTATCAGTTTATCTGCTGGAGGGATATTAACCATACAGGCAGGGGTGGAAGTAATCGAAACTTCGTCATGGGTTTTGGAGACCCAGGTCCTACCACTGAACGACACCCCTTTAATCTATAGGGATAAATAGTTCAGGGGCAAGCT
>CAZFZP010000024.1:9227-11602 GCA_964523515.1 uncultured Gammaproteobacteria bacterium | reverse complement strand
GGCAAAACTGGCAAAATATTTAAGACCATCCACTGTGGGGCAATACCAGCAATTCTCATACCTTCAGCAATCCGGAATCTCTTAGTAGCTTTAATATGTTTTTGGCCAGTGGATTTTCTAACTTCTTCCCGCAAGGAAGCTGCTAATTTATCCATATCCAAACCTTTTAAGATTTGAAGTAAACTCTCAGCGCCCATCCCAACTTGCGCAAAAGAAGATACTCCATACTCATCTAATTTCAAATATTCATCCTCTGATAGAAGTTTTAACGGGGCAACAATCTTAACTAAATCTGCAATCGCTTTAAAAATTCCTTCTAACTGGCCTTGCTCTACTACCAAGTTATCACGTAGTTTTTGTATTTCTTGCCTTATTTTTAACTCCATCTCTTGCTTAATTAATTCAAATTTTTCTTTACCTTCCTTACCCATATCTTTTTTAGTCTTGATGATAGTTTGTTTCAGTTGATTTTCTAATTCACGGATGGCAACTTCGATACTTTTTTTAGATTGAGATATTTTCTCTATTAGATCCTTGTCTAATTTTTCTATTGCAGCTGTTTTTTTAGCTTGATCCACATCTATTACCACATAAGAAGCAAAATAAACTACTGCTTCTAGGTTTTTAGGAGAAATATCCAAAATCAAAGATAATTTAGAGGGGGCACCTCTAACAAACCAGGTATGGGCTACAGGAGAGGCCAAAGTTATATGACCCATTCGCTCACGTCTCACTTTAGATTGGGTTACTTCCACACCACATTTATCACAGATTACTCCACGGTAACGGATCCTTTTATATTTTCCACAATAACACTCATAATCTTTAGTTGGACCAAAGATGTTCTCGGAAAACAAACCATCTTTCTCAGCTTTTAAAGTCCTGTAATTAATAGTTTCAGGTTTGGTCACTTCACCAAAAGACCATTCCCTAATTTGCTGCGGGCTGGCAACTGTTATTCTTAAAGCTTTAAAATCTAATAAATCTTTCATACGGTTTCCCCTCCCTCTTGATTGCCATCAACTATTGTCATGCCTTTTGTCTCCAGTTCTGTTTCACTAACTTTATCTATCATTGCATCTTCCATTGCAGCAATAGTTTCCTTAACCTCTGGTTTTTCCTCAATTTCTTCTACTGTCGCTATCTGCGCTCCCAAGGCTTCTACATTTAACCCTAATGCCTGCAACTCTTTGACTAAGACCTTAAAACTCTCAGGAATCAAAGCTTGGGGAATATCTATTCCCTTAACAATAGCTTCAAAAGCCTTAGCCCGCCCGACCACATCATCAGATTTAATAGTTAGCATCTCTTGCAGTACATGGGCTGCACCATATGCTTCCAGTGCCCAAACTTCCATCTCTCCCAACCTTTGCCCTCCCATTTGAGCTTTACCGCCTAGTGGCTGTTGGGTAACCAGTGAATATGGCCCTGTGGATCTGGCATGGATCTTCTCTTCTACCATGTGGATTAATTTCAAAATATAAGAAACACCTACTACCACCGTATTGTCAAAAACCTGACCTGTCCTGCCATCAATTAGCTTAGATTTACCATTCTCTGGCAATCCAGCTTTTTTAAGTTCTGAAACGAGCAGGTCTTCCGGAATTTTCTCAAAAACCGGGACAGCTATTTTATAGCCTAGTTTCCGGGCGGCAATTCCCCAGTGTGTTTCCAAAAGTTGCCCTAAATTCATACGGGAAAGTACTGACAAAGGAGAGATAATAATATCCATTGGCGTGCCATCTTCTAAATATGGCATATCTGCAGCTGGAATAATTCTGGAAATAACTCCTTTATTACCATGCCTACCTGCTAATTTATCTCCTTCAGTGACTTTTCTAAGTTGAGCCACCTTAACGTTGATTCTCATCAGCGTGCCTGTATCAAGCTCATCTCCTTCTTCCCGGGATAAAATTTGTACCCCAATGACCGTACCTCTTTCACCGTGTGGAATCCGCAAAGATGTATCCCGGACTTCTTTGGCTTTTTCTCCGAATATTGCCCGCAACAGTCTTTCCTCAGCTGTTAATTCTGTTTCACCTTTAGGCTGAACTTTCCCAACTAAAATATCATTCGGACCAACTTCTGCACCGATCCTGATAATTCCCTTATCATCTAAATGTCTTAAAGTATCCTCTGAAACGTTTGGAATATCACGGGTTAGCTCTTCTGGGCCCAACTTGGTTTCTACAACATCAACTTCATATTCTTCAATGTGAATGGAAGAAAGTAAATCTTCTTTCACTAATCTATCTGAGATCACAATCGCATCTTCATACCCAAGTCCATCAAAACTCATGTATGCAATCAATAAATTTTGCCCTAAGGCTAATTCACCATTTTCTGAAGCAGCACCATCAATTAATAAATCTCCA
>CAZFZP010000024.1:0-9217 GCA_964523515.1 uncultured Gammaproteobacteria bacterium | reverse complement strand
AACTTTCTGGCCAACTTTTACTACTGGATGTTGTGAATAACAAGTGCCCTGAGGAGAATGGACAAATTTTTTAACCTCAAAATCTATTAACCCTTTTTTGGTTTTCAATTCTAATTTATTACCATCAACATAAGTCACTGTTCCATTCTCAGGCGCTCTGATTACCCGACCCATATTATCAGCTACCACTCCTTCCATGCCTGTACCTACCACCGGAGCATGAGGCAAAAGCAGCGGCACAGCCTGACATTGCATTTGAGTACCCATCAAAGCTCTATTTGCATCATCATGAGCTAAGAATGGAATCATTGAGGCAGAAGTACCAACTACCTGTTGGGCTGAGACATCAATTAAATTAATAAGTTTGCTATCCGCTTCAAAAAAGTTACTCTGATGCCTAACAGGTACTCTTTTGGCTACTATGTAACCTTTATTGTCTAATTCAATGGTCGCCTCAGTAATATAAAAACTCTCTTCATCATCAGCGCTCAGATATACTATCTCACTCGTCACCCTGGGCTTACCTTTCTCCAAAACAACTTTGCGGTAAGGAGTTTCTAAAAATCCATATTCGTTAATCCTGGTAAAAAGCGCTAAATAGGTTACCAGTCCAATATTTTGTCCTTCAGGAGAACGAATTGGATCAATTCTGCCATATTGAGAATGATTAATATCACGCACTGAAAATGAAGCCCTATCCCGGGTTATACCACCGGCACCCATAACTGATAGCCTTCTTAAGTGGTCTATTTCCGACAAAGGGTTAACCTGATCTAAAATAGAAGATAATTGTGAAGTTCTGAAAAACTCATTGATTGCTGCAATCACAGGCTTGGCATTAATTAATCCTCCTGGAGCTACATCTTGATCTACAGCAGCCAAACTCATCCGCTCTTTAATAATTCTTTCCAATCTTAAAGTGCCTATCCTAAAAGCATTTTGGGCTACTAATTCTCCGGCAGAGCGTAACCTTCTGTTAGCTAAATGGTCAATATCATCCAATCTACCTTCTCCATTTATTAAGCTGATTAAATATTTGATTGTTGATATAATATCTTCTTTGGTTAAAATCCAATTTTCCGGAGTGTTAGGAGTATTTAATCCCAATCTTTTATTAATCTTAAAACGCCCAACCTTAGTTAAATTATAACGCCTGGTATTAAAAAACATCCCTTCCAGCAAATTCTTGGCATTATCCAAAACTACTGGTTCTCCTGGCCTCATCTTCCGGAAAATCTCCAACAAAGCCTCATCTTGAGTTTTAGTAGGATCTTTGGCCAAAGTAGTCTCTAAGATTTTATCCTCTGATTTATCAACATCTTTAAAAAGTTCAATCAAAGCTTCATTATCAGAAAATCCGAGGGCTCGAAGTAAGGTAGTCACGGTAAACTTTCTCTTCCGGTCAATTTTGGCAGTTAAAACATTAGAACGGGAGATAGAAAACTCCAACCATGATCCTCTGTAAGGCCTAATCTCTGCCTGATGTAACCTCTTACCAGTGATTAAATCAGCTACAGCAGAAAAAAAGACCCCGGGTGAACGAACCACTTGATTAATAATAACTCTTTCTACTCCGTTTATAATAAACGTGCCTTTACTGGTCATTTGCGGAATATCACCCAAGAAAACTTCTTGCTTGGTAACTTTACCTGTTTGTTTATTAGTTAGTATTGTTTCTATTCTCAAAGGAGCATCAAAAGTTACACCCTTTTCTTTGGCTCCATCAGGGGTATATTTTGATTTACCAAAAGTAGGGGTGCCAAATTCTAAGATCCAATTTTTACCGGTAAAATCTTCTACCGGGGATATTTCACTTAAAATATTTTGGATGCCTTCATTTAAAAACCAGTTATAGGAATCAATTTGGAGTTTTATAAGATTAAGCTCTGGTTTAACAGAGGGGTTAGTAGTTAGATATTGCCTATTTAGACTGTTAGTTTTTGGTACAGTTACAAGCATAACCTATTAATATTAAATCGGGCAGATCCACAAAAAGAAGCATACGTCCCTCGTACGCTTCCAAAGCGGTATATTAAACTATAGCTAAGATAGCATAATTGATGAGTCCTTGTCAAGAAGTATTGTTTATAAGCAAAGCTTGAAAACAAAGTTTTCAACTGAAGCTTTCAAACTTGTTTATAGGTTGACTATAGTACTATACTTTTAATACACTCAACGGAAAGGAGACACCTAGAAACCATGCCGGATCCAAGTCCTGATATATTTGCCCAAATTGATGAAATTGTAGATACAGAGGAAGAACAATTAGCCGGAAAAGTCCGACTTGAACTTGAAGGTGGCCGTGTTAAAAAAATACTAGAAGAAGAGAATAAAAATGTAAATCTAAGCAGATCCTTAATTGCTATACTCGCTTTAAAAGCTTATATTACAGAAGGGCCATCCGCTGAGGCTATTGATAGAGAATTACAATCCCGTAATCAGGAACAGCAAGAACAGGTCAAAACATAGTTCTAAATTTATGGATTGTTAGCCACGTTTTCATTATGTTCTTCTAAAGTTTTACCGTAATGTGAAATGCCTTTGGAATCATGGTAATAATATAAATAAGGGGTTGATGGATCAGCATTGGCCACAGCCTTAATTGAAGACAGACTGGGATTACAAATTGGGGTAGGGGGCAAACCTGAGTGAATATAGGTATTATACGGTGAATTTATTTTTAGATCAGTTTTAGTTAAATGTCTTTTCCACCAACTTTTCTCATCTTTTTGATAACCTAATATATATTGGATAGTGGCATCAGCATTTAAACCCATTCCAATCTTAAGCCTTCTCAGCAGGATACTGGCCACTTGAGTCCTAGCCTGCTGAGACCTAGCTTCCCTTTCTACGATAGAAGCCAAAATTATAGCTTCTTTTTCAGTTAAACCTTGAGCCTTAACTTGGGATTTTAAATCATCAGTAAATTTAGCTTCAAAAGTATCTTTTAAAGTATTAGATATTTGCTGCTCTGTAAAATCCTTTGGAAAAAGATAAGTATCCGGGAACATATACCCCTCTTTGGCAACTTCCAGAAACTCTTCACTTTCCACTTTGAACTTTTTACTTAACTCCTCCCCCATCTCCTCTACTCTCCACCCTTCCAGTAAGGTAACCCAAACATCAGTCGCTCCAGTGTTTAGATTATCTATTATCTCTGGTATGGACATGGAGGGAGATAATTTAAAAGTTCCAGCCTGGATTTTATCTGAAAGGCTATTTTTACGGAGATAGATCTTCAAAGCTAGTGCTGAACGGATTAGTTTCTCCGCTTCTAACCTATCTGCAATCTCACCGGAACCCTGACCATTTGGAATAATAAAAGATTTTGTTGTCTCATCAGAAGAAAAAGGAAACAGTTGTACTTTCCACCAACCTGCTAAAGATAGAAGGATTAAAAAAATAATTAAAAAAAGGCTAAAAAGTATTTTAGGATTTTTCATCTAAATAATTTTGTAAGATTATACTTGCAGAATATGCATCGTTTACACGTCTCTTCATTTTTGATATCCCAGTTTGAATCATATTAGCAGCAGCTTGCTTAGTTGATAAAGTCTCATCTGAAATCTCCACCGCTACTCCCTCACGCTTTAGCAATTTAACAAACTTTTCTACAATTTGTCCAGTTTTACCTTCGGGCATTCCGACAATTACTGTTTCCACATCTTCTTTATCTACTACTTCTTTAATTTTATTTACCCCATCAGTCAAATTACTTATTTCTATTACTTTTAAAGGAGAAGCCAATTCTCCTTCAGATAAAGCCAGACCAATTCTTTTTAAACCAAAATCCACTCCTAAATATTTCATAATTCTAGTTTTTGTAGTCTTTAACTTGAAGGGTTTTTCTTTTAGCAGAAACTTCCACTCTCTGACCTTTTCTCCAACCTAGTTTTTTCATCAACTCCCTGGGAATAGAAACAATAGCAGAATATTTACCAAGTCCAATAATCTTTCTAATCATCTTATCTGTCATCCTGCTCGCGAAGCGGAACTTGTTCCACTAATTTCAGGATCTTTCTGTGATATATATCTAGTATATACTAAGTATATACTTTATTCAGGTTACAACATAACGCTATAGTTGATCATTGTAACCATAATTTCTAACCCACCTCCAAAAACTCTGTCCACCCTTGGGGTGGATTGTATTGACACCTGCGGATTTTGGATCATTTTTGCGGTTAAGGAACTATATAATAATTTGAGCCTTCAACAATTACCGCCTGTTCATTTGTTATTTTGATTAGTTCATATTTATTTCCATATTCTTCGATAATCTTTTGAAATTTATCTAAGATAACAATTTACCGTACGTACAACAAATTGTTAGATTAACTTTGCTAAGACTATCAATCTTTTTGTATTAAGTCCGGGAGGCACACAGGTCATTAAAGTTAGGTACCTACCTAACTGGTCTGGTGATTTGATCACTGACAAATCTTTGGGGTTAACTATTTTAATGGAAATTACTTTATAATTAAACTGCATTCCGGCAACATAAACTTTAATCATATCTTCCTCTTTTATATCCGGCAGTTTTGCAAAAACTGCTTTGTCGCCTTTTTTAAAAAACGGTAATATCGAATGGCCGGATATAAAAACATTTCCTTTTTCCCCTGGTAGGGCAGACCCTGGCAAATGGGCTAACCCTAAGGTAAGATCATTACTGTCAACCTCTACCTTAGCTTGTTCAATCTGCAGTTTGGGGATAGATATCTCAAAACTGGAATAAAAAGGTATACTTTCCCTTTTTGCGGTGGAGATAAAAGCCGGGAAATTATCAGCTACTTGCTGGACCGAAACTCCTAAAACTTGAGCTTCTAAGGGAGATATTAAAGGTAATTTGCTATTTTCGGTTTGGATATTTTCCCAGATCTTGAATTTAGCTACTGGTAGCAGTATTTGCAATAGAAAAAACAGTCCGGAAAATAAAAATGCCAGAGAGATTAATTTCGAAGGCTTCACTTTAAACCTACCTCCACGCTGATTCTACGATCCAGCAGTGGCAGGCGTTGTAAAAAGCTTGGGAGGGTTGGGGTAATCTTAATCTCAGACCCTAAGACATTTTCAATGCCTTTTAAAACTTCAGCTGCCTGGTTGGGAGTTCTGCCTCTAAGCTGACCTTTAATTTTTTCTGTATCAATTTTGGGTATCAGTTTTGCCTTGAATTTTGCCAAAAAGATTACCCGGCCGTCTTTTTCTACTTTAGAAACATCAGCTTGGGTTTCAGCTTCTGCTAAATTTAGCATGAAATCCTCTGGTACATTTATCTCAACTAATTTTGCCACCATAGTTTTTAAATCACTTTCCAAATAGGCTGCTCCTTTAAAATTAACAGTCAGATTAAGAGAGAATTCATTGGCTTGATCATTAATATTTTTATTGTAGGATCTTTTGATGATTTCTTCACTTAAAGCTTCCTCCAGAACTTTTTTATCTGGATTTTTAGACTGAAGATCTGATTGGGCTTGTTTCCGCAAAGCAGCAGCCAGTGAGGCTAAAAGTTTCTTTTGATCTGCATCAGTGACCACAGTCACCTCTTTAGAATTTCCTCCAGAAAAATTGCCTTCAGACACCACAGCAACATCCAAAGCAGAAACGCCCGCAATAGTAAACTGGGTACCGGTTGAAAGATTCCCATCTGCGCCAACTTCACTGGCTGTCACAGAGGCAGTTTGAGTTGTTTTACTCTCAGAAGTGGCCGAAGTTGAAGCAATATTGACTGCGGAATCCAAAGTAAACCTTAAACCACCTGTTGCGGTGATAATAGTACCCTTAGAAAAAGCCTGGCTTTTATTAGTATTATTGATCAGTTTAATAGTTCCTTTAGCCGGATCACCAACCTGTTTTTTACCAGTAGCTGGAGCCTTCTCTGATCCTGAAACTTGGGCGGTTATTACCTCAGCAGGAATCTTTTTATTTTCTTCATCTACAACAGAGATGGCTGGATCAGCAGTAACTTGAGTATCACGCTCGAGTATTCTAGGTTCTACATAAATCAAGACTTCAGCCTTAGGCAAAAGTAAATAGGCAGCTATTATCATAATAAAAATTATTATCATCCCAAAACCTAAGGCCATACTTTTTCTCCCCCAGATCTTTTTCAGCTGGTACAAGGTCGGGGCAGAAGAGGCAAAAAGTGGAGCTTTGGGGGAAACATCCTCCACTTTTTCTTCTATTTCATCTTCAGGAGGATTTAACACAACAGAATCAGTTGGTGAAGATTCTGTAACATCTCCTACCATAAATCCAAAATCTCCCCGGTTACTTTGTTTTGTTTGAGAAACGACTTTTTCCGGTAATTCTTTTTCAGTTAGTTGAGAAACTTGAGTGGCTGCTATATTTGAAACAGGTGATGAAATATCTGGGTTAAACTTAACTTCCGAGTCTATCTCCACTGCCCCAGCCAAAGACACACCTTTTATCTCAATATTATCTTGTAAAATATCAATCTTCGGTAAGTGCAAGAAGGATAATTTTGACATCCAAGGGAAAGTCATGAGATCATTTTTATGTTTTTGTAAATCTTCTTGAGAAGAACCATAAATTAACATCTTGGAAGGTAGCACTTCTACATCTGTAAAAGTAAGTAACGCCTTTTCAATATCGCTGCCTAAATTATTTTCTCTTTTGGTCACTTTATTGCCATCTACTTTACCGGCCCGGGAAAGTGTCACTGTTAAAAATGTTTCACCAATTCCTATTAAAACTGCAGTCGTGGGAACTGATTCTTGTTTTTCTAATAGATGGGTAATGGCATGAGAAGTAGCCACATAAGCCATAGGTTGAAGCTCTAATTCTTTAACTAAACTGCGGAGCAATTTTAGATATGGTTCTTTTAAGTTATCATCTAACAGCCAACTATCAGGTACCCCAAAAAGAATTCTATGAGGTTCCGGTTGCGGGGTAGATGGACCTAAAACCCGATCTAAAAGTTCATCTGTCAATTTTAGAATCTCTTCTTCTCCTTTGTAGGGAGAAGATAAGTTATTTAAAATATGCAACTTGTCATTTTCTACTAACCACAAAGCCACATCTAGTTTTTCTGAACCAATATTTAAAGCAAAAAAATACTCTTTTTGCTGGGGTTTTTGTAAAAATGGTAACTGGGCAGCAAGATCACCAAAAAAGCTCATGGATATAGTTATCTTAACATAATGCCTAGTTTAAAAAAAGCCAGGATCAATTACATTTCAGAACAAATCTTACAATCATTTCTGTGAGTTACCAATACATAAACAGCTGATACCCCAACTAAAATGTAAACAATTTGAGTTAGTTGTGATCCTTCACCCAACAGGGCAGTTACTAAGTTAAAATCCATTAGCCCTACTAACCCCCAGTTGACTGCACCGACCATCGCCAATGTAAAAGTGACCATATGTAAAATCTTCATTTATCCATCACCTCCCCTCAACTTAAGTATACTCACACCAGATAGGAAAAAGTCAAAGAAATTACTAAGAAAGTTCAGCTCTGATTCTACGGACTCCGGCAGAAACTGCTTCTTCTTTTGTAATCTTAATTTTTCCAATGACTCCGGTATGCTCAACGTGGGGCCCGCCACAAAATTCCAAAGAATAATATCTACCTTGATTTGGTCCAATACCATAAAGACTAACCTGATCTGCATATTTCTCGTCAAAAAGCCCAATAGCATTCATCTGCTTTGCCTCAGCCAATGGAACTATCATATGATCCACTTTTAAATCCTCTTGAATTTTTTCATTTATAATATCTTCCACTTTTTTAATTTCTTCATCTGTTAATTTTCTATCATAAGAAAAATCAAATCGCAGCCGCTCAGATGTAATATTAGAACCTTTTTGAAACACGGTTTCTCCCAAAACATCTCGTAATGCTTGATGTAACAAATGAGTTGCAGTGTGATATTTAGTCACCACCTCAGAATGATCTACCAGTCCCCCTTTAAACATTCCAGCGCTGGCTGTTCTTGATAATTCCCTGTGTTTTTCAAACTCAGCCTTATATTGTTCCCTGTTAATTTTCTGCCCTTTTTGCCTGAATAATTCTTCAGTTACCTCATAGGGAAATCCGAAAGTCTGGTATAAATCAAAAGCAATTTTTCCATCAATTTTTTCAATTTTCTCAGCTTCCTTTAAACCTTTTTCTAAAGTAGTTCTAAATTTACGAATTTCTACACTGATTTTATCCTCAATAACTTTTGGATCCATTTTTTCAAAATACAGAGAAGGATAAATATCTATTACAGATTCTACTAACGAGTTAAAAAACTTACTGTCAGATTGTTCTTTATTTATTTGAAAAGCTTTGAGTGCAGCACGACGAAGTAGTCTTCTTAATACATATCCCCGTTCCTTGTTAGAAGGTTCTTCACCTTCATTTATAAGAAAAACCGCAGCTTTTATATGGTCAGCTATAATCCGGGCGTCTTGTAAATTAAAATTCCCAGAAGTTCCTACTATTTTTGACATTATTGGTAAAAATAAATCTGTTTCATAATCATTATCTTTTCCATTTATTACAGCCAACATCCTTTCTAAACCCATTCCTGTATCAACATTTTTCTGGGGTAACTCTTCTAAGGTTTCATCGCTTTTACGATTAAACTCCATAAACACGTCATTCCAAACTTCTACCCATTGCTTGTCTTCAGGATTAAATTCCTCTGGAGCTTCACCTTCTCCTGTCCAAATAAACATCTCCGTATCCGGTCCGCAAGGACCAGTGGCAGCTGGGTTAGTTGGCCACCAATTATGTTCTTTGCCTAAATAAGCAATCCTTTTCTCAGAAATTCCAAGACTCTTCCATTTATCAGCAGATTCGCCGTCACGAGCAGCATCATTATCTCCAGCAAAAACAGAGACCGCTAATTTTTCTATCGGAATCTTTAACTCTTCTGTTAAAAATTTAAAAGACAACTCTATTGCTTCATCCTTCCAATAAGCACCCAAGGACCAGTTGCCTAACATTTCAAAAAAAGTATGGTGAATCCCGTCTCCTACTTCCTCAATATCATCAGTCCTAACACATTTTTGGATATTAGCTAATTTATTTCCAGCTGGATGAGTTTTACCTATCAAATAGGGTATTAATGGTTGCATGCCAGCAGAAGTAAATAATACTTTTTCTTTACCCGCTAGCTGCTCTTCATCAGAAGGCACTAAGGAGGCGGAAGGAATAATTTTATGCCCCTTTTCTTCAAAAAATCTTAAGAATTTTTCTCTTAACT
>CAZFZP010000023.1:681-11863 GCA_964523515.1 uncultured Gammaproteobacteria bacterium | reverse complement strand
GAAATTGGGTCCCTATAAAAAATGGATGGTCTTTTAATTCTATTATTTCTACCAACTGACCATCAGGAGAGGTTCCGGAAATTTTCATTCCATTTGTTAAAAATGAATCTAAAAATTCATTATTAAATTCAAACCTATGCCTATGCCTTTCAGAAATTTTTGATTTCCCATATAACTTTTTGACTAAAGTTCCTGATTTTAAAATACAATCCCAAGCCCCTAACCTCATAGTTCCCCCATATTCTCTCTTTAATAATTTTTTCTCCTGTTCCGGCATAATATGAATAACCGGATATTTGGTTTTGGGATCTATCTCTGTAGTATTGGCCTTGCCAAATCCTAAAACATTTCTGGCATATTCTACTACTGCAAGTTGCATTCCATAACAAAGTCCAAAATAGGGAATTTTATTTTCCCGACAATATTTAATAGTTAAAATTTTCCCGTCAATATCCCGGGAACCAAATCCACCTGGGACAATAATTCCCTGGAATTGTTTCAACATTTCTGGATTATTAACAATCTTTCCTGAATCAATCCAGGAGATATTGGGTTTCAATCCTTGTTGGTATGAAGCATGTTTGATAGCCTCTATAACAGAAATATAAGAATCAGCCAAGGTAAAACTGCCAGTAGAAAAATATTTTCCTACAATGCCGATTTTAATTTCCTTTTCCGCAGTTTTAGTTTTTTCAACAAATTTTTCCCAATTTTTAAATCCTTTTTTCTTTCTTTTTAGATTTAATTTTTGCAAAATCCGGTCTGTTAAATTTCCATTTTCAAAATTAATCGGCACATCATAAATACTTTTAACATCTGGGGCAGAGATAATATCTTGAGAATCCATTGAACAAAAGATCCCTAATTTTTTTCTTCTGATTTCATCCAACTCAAACTCTGACCGGGCAAGTAAAATATCCGGTTGAATCCCCATAGAATTTAACTCTTTAACAGACATCTGGACTGGTTTACTTTTCATTTCTCCGATTGAAGGAGGCACTGGCAAATAACTTAAATGAATATGAACTACATCATTAGGTTTTTTCCATTTTAAAAATCTATTGGCTTCAAAGATAAAAACATTTTGCAGCTCCCCAACTGTTCCTCCAATTTCCACTACCACAATATCAGCTTTCATATTTTTACCTGCTTCTTCCACTCTGTTTAAAAACTCCTCCGGGATGTGTGGCACTGCTTCTACACAATCTCCGTCATACATTAAACTTCGCTCACGCTGGATAACTGATAAATAAACCTGGCCAGAAGTAGTAAAATTATGTTTATTTAAATCTTCCCCTAAAAACCTTTCATAATTTCCAAGGTCTTGGTCTGTTTCTGAACCATCATCTAAAACAAACACCTCTCCATGATGAACCGGGTTCATTGTCCCAGCATCAACATTTAAATATGGATCAATCTTTAAGGGAGCCACCCGGTAACCTGCTGATTTTAAAAGAAGAGAAATAGACGAGATGGCAATTCCTTTGCCAATTCCAGAAATTACACCACCAGATACAAATATGTATTTCATTTTTAGAGGAAGTTTTTGAAGCCCCTACCATAATATCAAGCTTTTATTTTTTGTCAACCGGTTTTGTCCATGAGGCAAATTTACAAGTAGGCCAATTTTTACATCCATAAAAAATCTTTTTTCTTTTTGTATGCCTAATAACAATATCACCTCCACAATCAGGACACTTAAGATTTATTGGCTCTTCCATCCCTTCTGTGTGTTTACACTCTGGAAAGCCTGAACATGCCAGGAATTTGCCAAACTTACCGAATCTGACAACCAATGGTTTCCCACAATCTGAACAGGTTCTATCAGTAGTTTCAACTTCCAATTGTACTTTCTCAGCATTTTCTGTAGTATCTTCAAGCTTTTTTTCAAAAGGAATGTAAAAATCCTTCACAATTGGCTGCCACTTTTTCCCCTGAGTTATTTCATCTAATTCAGCTTCCATAGAAGCTGTAAAAGCAAAATCAACAATATCAGAAAAATATTTCATTAAAAAATCTATTACGGCAAATCCTAAGGAAGTCGGCAGCAATTTTCGATCTACTCTTTCAACATAATACCGGTCTATAATTGTAGAGATGATTGGAGCATAAGTAGATGGCCTGCCAATACCAAGCTCCTCTAGTTTTTTAATTAAAGATGCTTCAGTATATCTGGGATGAGGCTCTGTAAAATGTTGTCCGGGTAAAATTTGTAATAACTTTAATTTTTCAGACTCTTTAACTGCTGGTAAGATTTTTTCTCCTTCCAGCTTTTCTCCTTCACTAACTGATTTACCATAAATTTTAAGCCAACCTTCAAATCTAATGACAGAACCTGTAGCTCTCAACAAGTACACCTCGGAAGTGGAGGCACTTACGTCTATTGTTGTCTGATCCATTATTGCCTCCATTATTTGAGAAGAAATAAACCTTTTCCAAATCAGTTCATATAGCCTGAGGTGATCTTTATTTAATTCATTTCCACTTTTTAAGTTACGTAAAGTTTCACCATGTATATCTACATTTGTTGGCCTAATCGCTTCATGGGCTTCCTGGGCATTTCTTGATTTTGTTTTATAAACTCGGGGCGCTTTAGGTAAATAAGATTTGCCTAAATTTTTTTCTATATATTCCCTGGCCTGATTTAAAGCTAAGGGGGCCAAGTTTACCGAATCAGTCCTCATATAAGTAATCAACCCTTGTTCATATAAATATTGAGCCAGGCTCATGGTTTTTTTAGCAGTAAAACCTAATTTACTGGAAGAAGCTTGTTGCAGTGTGGAAGTAGTAAAAGGGGGGTAAGGATATCTTTTAACTTGCTGTTTAATAACTTTAGAAACTTGATATTGAGCTTTTTTTAAATTATTAACATGAGATTTCGCTTCCTGTTCATTTTTAATTTCCAGCTTTTTCCCATTTTGCTCAATAAGAGTTGCCCAAAAAACACTATTGTCATTGCGAGGAGACGAAGACGACGTGGCAATCTCTTTAATAGATTGCTTCGCTTTGCTCGCAATGACGGTGGAAAGCTCTGCTTCAATACTCCAATATTCAACTGGTTTGAAAGCTAAAACTTCTCTCTCTTTTTCTATTATCAACCTTAAAGCCACCGACTGAACTCTTCCGGCAGAAAGTCCTTTTTTAACCTTTTTCCATAAAAGAGGCGAGAGTTTATAACCCACTAACCGGTCTAAAATTCTTCTGGCTTGTTGAGCATCAACTAATTTTAAATCTATATTCCGGGGATGTTTGAAAGCCTCTTGGACTGCCTGTTCTGTGATTTCATGAAAAACTACTCGTTTTATTTCACTTTGCATCTCAGAATTGTGCAATAATTCTGACAAATGCCAGGCAATTGCTTCACCTTCCCGATCTGGGTCAGAAGCCAACCAAATATTTTTCACACCTTTTGCTAATTTTTTAAGCTCGTTTACTCTTTTTTTCTTATCCCGGGGAATAATATACCGCGGCTGGAAATTATGTTCCACATCTACCCCGAGTTCTGACTTTGGCAGATCACGGATATGGCCCATTGAGGCCTCAACAGTATATTTAGCCCCCAGAAATCTTTGCAGAGTCCTGGCTTTGGTTGGTGATTCCACAATAACTAAATTTTGCATAATATTATTTTAGCTTAACAATCACAAATTTTGGATCTTGATAAATTACCTGATATTTTTGACTAATCTGAGTTGTTTGCTCGTTAAAATCAACAGCGACATAATGAGTTGCCCCAAGTTCAATCATCTGTTCGATGGGTAAATAGAGATCCGACCAACCAGACCGGTCAAGTTGATATAACAAGGCGGTGTTTCTGTGATATGGGGCAATTACCTTTGCATCTTGTGGTAAAATTTCCCTTGCGGCGTCTCCTGCCCTCATTATCTCCCCGTCATTAATTTGATAAAAGCCCCGGACATAGTACCAGGTCAAAGCAAATGTTAAAAATAAAAATGATACTGTCAGTAAGATAGATACCCACCTAAGCATAATTCCCCTACCTTCAAAAATTAAAAAGTCAACAGCACGGGCCATCATCACTGATAAAACTGGTACTAAAGGAATCTGATAATAGTCATGTTCTACATTACCTTTTGCAAGAATTACTAAATATAAAAAAGTGGCAAAGAGCCACCAGTGAAAAAAATAAGTTTCCCCTTTTTTAGGTCTTAATAAAATACCTAGCGTAGCTAGAAAAAAACCAGGTGCTCCTAAAATCAGGTTACCTAATCTTTCTCCGATAATCCAATGGAAAAATGCTCCTTTAAAACGGATATTATCTCCGTTAAAAAGCCAGGTTGCAGAAGGAATACCTTCAGGATATTGCATCATCCATAGCCTCCAGGCAATTATTGGCATGGTCGAAATAAAAGCCAGTAAATATAACTTAAAATTTTTAAGCGCGGCAATGCCCTGATAATAAAAAATCAGATAAACAAAAGGGATAGCCAAAATTAACATATAAGGTTTTGTTAAAATAGCTATGTTTAAAAAAAGGCCGGTTAGGACAAAAAATAACATTTTTTGCTCTTCCAAAAATCTGACAAGAAAATAAAGTGATCCGAGCGTAGCACAAATCATCATTGGTTCTGGCAGAAAAACTCTGGAAAAATAAATATTAAAAGGCAAGAAAGCAAAAATGGCAGCTGAGATAAGCGCTACCCTTGCCCCGGAAAATTTTTTAACCAAAAGGTAAAGAAAAATAATTGAGAAAAGTGAAAAGACAACGGAAACTTGCCGGCCGTATATGACTTCTACATTATTTAAGTTTTGGTACACTAAAGCCACTATCGCGCTATAGATTGGAAATTCTACAAATCTATATCTTTGAGGATTAGGCTTAAAATCTTCAGAGACTGGCGCCATGTCGTCATACTTAGGATGCAAAAGGTCAAAGCCTTCTTTGATGAAATTTCTTGAGACAGCGGCTGTATCAACTTGCCTCCAGGAATGCCAATCACCCAATGGAATATTGATCCGGTATTGGCGGATCCAAAATGCCCCAATCAAGATAATTATTAAAAAAAATAGCTGGCGGGTAAAAAACTGCATCGATAGAGTTATTGTATATGTATTGTCAAACTATTCAAAGTCTGAATCTAAAATTTGAGGATTAATTAAGTCAAGTTCTGCTTCTAAATCAGTAGAGGAATCATATTTATATTCCTTTGGTGAGGATTTGGGTATTGGACTTGGGCTGATCTTTAAAATAGGACTTATAGGATTATCTGTTTTAGCTTTCCACCCTTGGGGTGTCAACTGGAGCATTTTTAGTATAACTAAACTTATAAGAATTACCCCTGTTAATATAAACAAATATACTACGGCCGTTGGAAGTTTGTCTTTATTAAACATATTATAATGTCTTTCTCACTTCATTTTTAGCCCTTAAAATTTTATTTTTTAAAACTCCCAGGGCAGATTTTAACTGGTTATTAGAAGAATATTTTTGGGCTCTTTGATAAGCCAAAGCTTCAGCTGCATAAGTAATCCAATAATCTGCATTTTCAATTGGAGTATCAACTCCTTCAAAAGCTACTCTAGTTTCCATTATCCCTTCCCTACGTCTGACCTCTTCCATAATAGCTGCCATTTTATTTAAGTCACCAGCAAACCTATCACAAACCCTCTGGTTAATCTCATCAGTACTAGCAGCAAGAATATTCGTAGGTAACAAAAGTACAACTAATAATCCCAGAACCAATAACTTGTTCATATACAATTATGCAATCAACTGTAAACTAGCCTTAAAAACCTCACCTTTATTTAATTTGTTTTCTAAAATTAATCTGGAAAGATTTGCCTCCAGTGTATCTTGAATTAGTCTCCGCAGTGGTCTTGCACCAAGCACTGGATCAAAACCTTTTTTACCCAATGCATCTTTTAAAGCCTCATCAAATTCTACTAAATAACCCTGTTCTTTTAATCTAACCTGCAGCTCTTGAAGTTTCAAGCTAACTATTTTTTCTAAATCTTCCGCTGATAATGGTTTAAATAAGATTACCTCATCAAACCTATTAAATAGTTCTGGTTTAAAAACTTGCAGCAGCTCATCATTGACCACTTTTTTTATCTCTTCCAAACTTTTTCCATTCTCCAAACCTGTAGCAATGATTAAAGAAGCTGCGTTACTTGTGGCAATTATAATTGTATTAGTAAAATCTACAGTTACCCCTTTGTTATCTGTTAATCTGCCATCTTCTAAAACCTGTAAAAATAAAGTTAAAATTTTAGGATCTGCTTTTTCAAATTCATCCAGTAAAAGCAGGGCATATTGTTTATTTCTTACACTTTCTGTCAATAGATTGATTGACTCACTATTTTGATACTCTGACATATCAAACCGCAAATATGCCCCGGAATTTTTAAAATATGTTTCAGATAGAATTTTGGCCAGTTCTGTTTTACCAACTCCGGTCGGACCGACAAATAAAAATGACCCAATTGGACGGTTGGTATCCCGCAAAGAGGTAGCGCCTCTACGCAATGTATCAGCCACTGCCTTGACCGCCCCGGTCTGGTCAATCAATTTTTGATGAATTTCATTTTCCAAATTAAGTAACTTTTCCTTATCTATATTTTCCACCTCTGCTACCGGAACATGAACTCTTTGAGAAATAATCCCTTCAATATTTTTCATCGTGATCCAACCATTTACTACTTGTGGCCCAGCTTCTTCTAAAACAGAAATGGCAGAATCCGGTAAGACCCGGTCATGGATTAGTTTTGAAGAGAGTTCTACTGCCTTTTTCAAAGCTAGGAAACTCACCTTATTTTTATTTTTTCTTTCTATCTTGATAGCTTGTTCCTGCAAGATTTCCAGAGTTTCAGAAGGAGTAGCGGCCGGCAATTCTACTTTTGTAAAAAGCCTGATCAAAGTTGCTTGTTTTTCTACTATTTTACTGTAATTTTCCGGCTCGGTAGTGGCAATGAATTGAAAATTACCAGAATTTAAATAAGGTTCTATCAGTGAATAGAGATTCATTAAAGACCCTGCCTCCCCAATCCCTAAATTATGGATCTCTTCAATTACTAAAATTACATTACCTGCAAATTGTATTTCATTAAAAATATTTTTTACCCGGTCAGCTAACTCTCCTTGAGTCTTCATTCCTGACAAAAGATTAGTCAGGTCAAGAGAAACTAACCGTTTGGTAGCCAACGAGGCCGGGGCATCACCCATTACAATTTTTTTGGCCAAGAATTTTACTAAATCAGTTTTTCCAGACCCGGCTGCACCTACTAAAATGACACTTTTGGAATTCTCTTGAGAAAGGATATTTATTACTTGAGTCAAAATATTCACCCTGCCAATGAAATCTGAAAATTCTACTTTTAAAGATTGTTTTGTCAGATCTTCAGAGATGCTATCCAATACCGGAGTAGGTACCCCAATCCAACCCCTATTGATACCTCTGAGATGATGGATAACAAAATCTTCATCCCAAAGCCAAACTCTCCGCCACTTTTGCTCCTTTTTTTGCAAGTAACTGCTAGCTTCTATAAAGTCAGATAATTTTAAATTAATTTTCAATAAAAAATTTTCAATATCACGATTTGCTTGTAAAGTGGCAATAAAAAAATGAATGGGTCTAATATAACTGCTGCCACTTTTTCTAGCCAGCTCATATGCTTCTACACTCACTTCATCTACATTTGAAATTTCAAAACTTGTAAAATATTTGGGGTCTGTTTCTAAATAGGCAAGTAAATTTTGTACCTCGTTTGAAGCAAGTATTTTTTTAAAATTAAGCTCTTTTTTGGAAACTTTAGAAGCAGACCATAAATCCTCTGTTTTGATCTCCCAGGTTTTTTTATGAGGATGGGTAAAAACATGGATTAAAAATAAACCTACTCCGGAAAAAACTAAAATAATACTCCAGGGGTTTAAGATATCTACAACTGCCAATACTGGTGAGAGTAACCAATATACTGCTGCGGCCAAAAGAGTAACTGTTGCCAAAAGATAGGCAAAGACCCCCATAATTATCCTCAAAACCCTAAAGATAAAACTTAAAATCCTCCCGACATATGTACTATCATGGAAAAGGGGAACAAAGATCAGTTTTAACATTAACCCTACTGCTAAATCTTCCTCTATATAAAGAATTAAATTTTTCCAGACCCGCAGAAAAAAGAAGATACTTTCTATAAACCAAAATCTGAACAGATGAATAGGGAGTAATAGATATTTCATAGGCAGATCATTTTATACTATCTAAATAGTAACAAAAAAACCTTAAAAAAGGCAGTAGACACCATTCCCAAGGTTTTTAATTAAACCGGTGATTTCCATTTTTAAAAGTGTTGACAAAACTACTGAGGTGGGTTGGTTTAGAAAGCGGCAAATTTCATCAATTTGCATATTTTCATTTTGTAAAAGATTTAGTATATTTCTTTCTTCTTCAGTGAAATCCCCATTTTTAACTTTTAACTTTAAACTTTTTACTTGACCTAATCCTAACTCTTCTAATATCTCTTTCGGATCAGTCACCACTCTGGCCCCTTCTTTAATTAAATCAATCGGGCCTTTGGATAGTAATGAGGTAATTGGACCGGGAATGGCAAACACTTCCCGGCCTTGTTCTAAAGCAACTCTCGCAGTAATCAAAGATCCTGAATCCTCAGCTGCCTCTGTTACTAAGGTGGCCAGAGACAGTCCGGAAATAATCCTGTTCCGGGCAGGAAAATTTCCCGGGAGAGATGGGTATTCCGGAGGAAACTCTGAAATTATAGCACCGTGTAAAATAATCTCCTGTGCCAAACCAATATTTTCTGGAGGATAAATAAATTTAATCCCTCCACCTAAAACTGCAATAGTCCTGCCACCCTCTTCTAAGGCAGATCTGTGGGCCTGGCTATCTACTCCTCTGGCCAATCCCGAAACAACAGTCATACCACTGTTTACTAATTCTTTAGCAAAAAGTTTGGTTACCTCTCTGCCATAACCTGTCATCTTACGGGATCCCACTATAGCTATAGCTTTTTGATCCTCAGGTAATATTTCTCCTTTGTAAAATAAAACTATGGGTGGATCATATATTTGAGCTAATCTTTTAGGATAATTTTCATCAAATAAAGTCACCCATTTAATTTCTTCTTTTGTGATATTTTCGAGGTATTGATTTGGATCTAGTTTTTGTCTGGTCTGAAGAAGTAAATCTATCACTTTTACTGGCACTCCAATTTCCAGTAACTGTTTTCTATCTGCCTCCCAAGCCAGCTTTGGGTCTTTAAAGTACTCCAATAAAACCTTAAGCCTCATTGGCCCCAAACCATCTACAGTATGTAGCGCTAAAAGATAAGAACTATTATTCATCATTACTTCATTATGTTTTCGATCGAATGGTTACTGTCAATAGGTAACTCCTCGTAAGATTAGTTAAGTTTAGGTAAATAATGTTATTCACCTAAAATTTTGGCTGAATCTGAAGCCTGGAATATATCTTTTATTAAATTATTTTTATCCTCTGAAAAATACCATCTATAAATTTCTTTGGCCAAAGGTGAGGCAACAGAAGAACCTTCCCCTCCTGCTTCTATTAAAACCGTGACAACAATTTTAGGATTATTTACAGGCGCAAAAGAAGTATACCAGGCATGAGTCCGGCCTGTTGAGTCACCATATTCTGCAGTGCCGGTTTTTCCAGCACTTGAGATGGGAAAATTAAAAAAAGGCCAGGCAGTTCCCCCATCTTTGGTTACCTCTTCCAAACCCTTTTTCACAGTTTCAATATATTCAGATGAAAGTATCTTAGAAATTAAAATCTGTGGTTGGAAGGTTTGAGTAATACTACCATCCTTTTCTACCTTCAGCAGCAGTTGTGGTTTATAAATTACTCCATCAGCCGCTATAAAAGATGTGAATCCAGAAACTTGCAGCGGGGTAGTCAGGATAAACCCCTGGCCAATAGCCATATGCAGGGTATCCCCGGGATACCAGACATCTCCTATTTCTTTAATCTTCCATTCACTGCTAGGTACCAAACCAGTTACTTCCCCTGGCAGATCTATTCCTAATTTCTCCCCCAGTTTTAATTTATGGGACCATTCTATAAGATTTTTTTCTCCAATAGCTTGGCCTACTCTATAAAAATAGGTATCATTGGAGCGTTTTAGCGCTTTTACTAAATTAACCAAACCTTCGGTTTTGCCATATTGGGTAAAATACCAATTGGAAAAACTAAATGAACCTAAGAAGATTTGTCCGGTATCTTCAATTTGAGTTTGAGGGGTAATTTTACCAGAAGATAGGGCGGCCAAAGAGGAAACGATTTTATAGGTTGATCCTGGTGGATAAGTTCCCCCAATCACCCGGTTTAAAATAGGGGAATTAGGGTCTGATAAAATTCTTTCTATTAAATCACTTTGCTGTATATCAGTAAAAATATTATTATCAAAAGAGGGGTATGAAAGAAGAGATAAAACCTGACCGGAAGTCGGATCTACTGCCATAGCCGCCCCACAACAACTACCTGTTTTTTTGATAGTTTCCTGTAATATTTTAAAAGCTTGGTCTTGCAAATCACTGTCTATAGTTAAATAAATATTATGGCCGGGGATAGGTAAAACTTTACGCAAAGTCCGGATCTCCTGGCCGGCGCTATCAACCTCAATAATTTCTCCTCCGTCTATTCCACGCAAAAGATGTTCATAAAAGAATTCCACACCTGTTACCCCAATCCTATCCCCTAAACTATATTCCCTAAATTGCGGATCCTTTAATTGTTCTTCAGTAATCTCTCCAACGTAACCTAAAACATGGGCTAATTTCTCTGCTTGAGGATATTTCCGAATTGTATCAACCTCCAAATTTGCAGACCGAGGGTCATGTTTAGAAATCAACGCCAAAGCCTCTTGGTGGGTTAGGAAAGTCACCAGCTTGTTTTGCGGATCTTTCAACCTAAATCCAGGGGAATTAGCAGCTAAGACTTTACCATTTCTATCAAATATTACCCCCCTTTGAGCATAAATAACTTTTACCTGAATCCTGTTTCCATCTGCCAGCTCCCTATTTTTTGTGCCTTCAATAATCTGCAGATGAAATAAACGGACAAACAAAATAAAAAATAAAAAAAACGTTACGGCAAGATATACCGTAGTCCTCCAAAAACTACCTTCCAAACCAACTCGGGAATCAGGGTTATAATTTGGCAATAGAAAATCAACCCAATTTTCTACC
>CAZFZP010000023.1:0-671 GCA_964523515.1 uncultured Gammaproteobacteria bacterium | reverse complement strand
ATTTCTATTTTTGGAGGTAACTTTATCAATTTCACCTATAAAACCTGGACCTAAATTTTTTTTCCTCATACGCGGAGTTTTATATCTTTCACCACAAATCTTTCGTCCCAAAATTTAATCAATATATATATAGGCAGGGCTGCTATGCTTTCCAAAAAAACTTTGGGCCAGATATTAATAGATTGATGCAGCAGTAGTGAATTTACCGCGCTATTTATTGATAAAACTATCAAGGTTAAGGGAATAACAGTCAACAAATGGTTTGACACCCGGGAACGGGACAATATATCTGTAAATATAACTGCCGCAAGATAAATTATGCTTAAAATTCCCAAGGGGGCAAATGTAAGATGAGACAAGAGTAATCCAAACCCAAAAGCTAAATATAAATTTTCTTTGCCACGGTTGACATAAGTTCTTAAGACTAAAATCAAAAGTACTAAGTCCAGTGGTAATACCGAAGCTTGTAAACATGCTAATAATATTAGTACCGCTATTGTTAATTTCATATGTTATTCTTGTATCACAAACACTACTTCTAAATCACGGATGTCAAAAACCGGCGCTACCCGGGCTGTTTTAAATAGTTCATGTTCCTGGTTTATAACTGTGATTACCTTGCCTAAAACCAATCCTCTGGGAAATAACCCTTCTGTCCCTTCTGAATAAAC